>CALMGO010000303.1 GCA_937863625.1 uncultured bacterium | reverse complement strand
GAGTTTGACTCGATGGAGAAGGCCTGAGGCCCCGATGCCTCCGACGCCCTCTGTGTCGTTTCAAGGACATCCCGCCAGTCGCTTGCCCAGACGATAACGCTTCGCCGCCGCCTCTATCCGGCCGCGCAGCCCCTCGACGTATGCCTCGCGCTTGCCCGCGCTGAAGAGAATCGCGCTGTACGAGCCCAGAAGGCTCGGGTATCGTTCTGCGACGAGTTGTCTCACCGACGGCCACACCTTGGGGCGCGGGTTAAGCGTGTCCGTCCAGATGACGTCCACTTCCAGGTCCGCGGCGGTCTTCATCAAAGCGTCGATTGCCTCGTCACTGTCCGAGATGCCTGGTAAGAGTGGCCCGAACATCACCGACGTGGCGAGCCCTGCCTCCTTCGCGGTCTTGAGGATATTGACTCTCTTCGCCACACTTGACGCGTGCGGCTCCCAGATGCGCGCCGTGGCCTCGTCCATGCTTGTCAGAGTAACGCCGATTCTGGCCAGGCGAGATTCTGCGTACATCGGAATGTCGTCGAGAACCAGTGCGCTCTTCGTGAGGACGTGAACCTCAAACCCATATTCAATCAGCATCCTCGCGCAGGCGCGCGTCAGGCGGTATTCCTTCTCGATGGGCTGATACGCGTCGCACGCCGACGACATGAACACCCCGCCCGGTTCTGCGCGGCGCAGTTGTTTTACAAGCGCCTCGGCCGCGTTCACCTTTACGTCTACAAACGCGCCCCACGGTTCCTCGTGCGGGTGAAAACGCTCCATGAAACGCGCGTAGCAGTACACGCACGCATGCGTGCATCCGCCATAGCAATTAAGCGAGTAGTCCCCGAGTTTTGACCGGTTGAGCACCGTCTTTGCGACTATTTCCCTGACTACCGGCTTCATGGTGTATTCTCCTCAGTGATAGATATATCCGGCGGCGCTGCGCTTTTCCAGTTGCATTCCGGCGCGGCGAAATTATAAAGGTATTCTCATAACCTATCAGTCAACCATACGCGGTCACTTACCCAGGGGGCAGGACATGTTTAACGGTTTAGGCATGAATCTCGGCAATCTATCCCTACTCAGCAAAGCCAAAACACGTTCCATCTGCGCCGAAAACTTCACCGGCGAAAAGGGCAGGGCGGCCATGGCCACCGAAGGTACCGGCGCCGCCGCCGCCGAGGGGCTCGGACAAGGCTGGAAGGTCAGCCCCTGTATCACCGTAGCCGCCCGGTCGGTCGTCACGCTTGCCGATATCAAGGGCCCCGGCGCCGTCCAGCACATCTGGATTACTGTCGACCCGCAGTTCTGGCGCAGTCTCGTGCTCCGGATGTATTGGGACGGCGAAAAGACGCCGTCGGTCGAGACGCCTCTTGGCGACTTCTTCTGCATGGGATGGTGCGAACGGGCCAATATCGCAAGCCTGCCTGTGTGCGTGAACCCGGCCGGTGGGTTCAACTCTCACTGGGAGATGCCGTTCCGCAAGTCAGCAAAGCTCACGATTGAGAATCTCGCCGACGCCGACTGCGGCGGTTTCTTCTTCCAGATTACCTACGCCCTCACCAAGGTCGATGAGGATGCCGCGTATTTCCACGCTCAGTGGCGTCGCAGCAACCCGCTTCCCTATAAGACCGTCCACACCATACTCGACGGAGTCAAAGGTTGGGGCCATTACGTCGGGACCTACATGGCCTGGGGCGTCAATAATTGCGGCTGGTGGGGTGAGGGAGAGATAAAGTTCTTCATGGACGGGGACAAAGAGTTCCCGACCATCTGCGGAACCGGCACAGAGGACTACTTCTGCGGCGCGTGGGATTTCGAACAGCCCAAGGGCCAGTACTGCCCCTTTTCAACGCCCTATAGCGGCCTTCCGCAGGTCATAATCCCGGACGGCCTCTATCGCTCCCAGCAGCGATTCGGCATGTACCGCTGGCACATCAGTGACCCCATCAGATTTGAGAAGGATTTGAAAGTCACTATCCAGGCGCTTGCATGGCGAAAGACCGTCGGCGGAAAGAGCAGATACCTGCCGCTCCAGGACGATATCGCCTCGACGGCGTTCTGGTATCAGGCTGAGCCTCATGCCAAATTCCCCGCTCTGCCGGACAGGGACTACATCCAGGTGATATAGAGCGATATCTATCCGAAAAGAAAACGCCCCGGTTTTTTCGGGGCGTTTTTGTTCTTGTGTGAAGTCTGTCTCAGCCGCCTGCGGCTGCGATTGCCGATTGCACTGTTATGCGTCCCTCATAGAGCGCCCGGCCGATTATCGCCCCGTGGCACCCTGCTGCCGCGAGGTTCGCGACGTCGTCGTCGGTCGTGACTCCGCCCGATGCGATGACGGGAATAGACACCGTCTCGACCATTTCCCGCATGGCTTCGAGGTTCGTGCCCTGCATCTTGCCGTCGCGTGTGATGTCCGTGTAGATGACGGCCTGTGCGCCCATCGCCTCGCATTCGCGCGCAAGCGCCAGCGAGTCGATGTCGGTGAGTTTCTTCCAGCCGTGAATCGCCACCTTGCCCCCCACGGCGTCAATGCCGACTGCTATCCTGCCTGGGAAATCCCGTATGACTGCTTCGACCCACTCGCGATCATCGATGATGCTCGAGCCGATGATAATCCTCGCTACCCCAGCGCCCGCAAGCGCTTCGACCACGGATGTCTCCCTCACGCCCCCGCCGAACTCCACCGGCACCCCCGCGACCGACGCTATTTCCTGGACCTTTGCGAGGTTGCGCGGCGCGCCCTCAAACGCGCCGTCGAGGTCCACCACGTGCAGGTACTGCGCTCCTTCATGTACCCAGCGAAGCGCCCAATCGGCAGGGTTATTCCCGAATGCCGTTTCTGTTCCCTCGCGCCCCTCTACGAGCCTGACGCACTTGCCGCCCTTGATGTCAACAGCCGGTATTACAAGCAACGCTCTCTCCTACAGGTTCACAAAGTTTTCGTAGAGCTTCAGACCCCAGTGCTGGCTCTTCTCCGGGTGAAACTGGCACGCAAACACGTTATCGCGCCATATCGCGCTCGTGAATTCCGTCAGATAATCCGTACGCGTGGCCGCAACCGAGTCATCGGTGGGGACGCCGTAATACGAGTGCACAAAGTAGAAGTGCGTCCCTGACGGGATGCCCTCGAGGTGCGGAGCATCCGCCACAAAACGCGCGCGATTCCAGCCTATCTGGGGGATCTTCATCTCCGGGCGTTCGCTGTCCGCCTCAAATCTCACCACGTTGCCCGGTATGACCCCGAGCCCCTCGTGGCGGCCGTCTTCGGCGGACCACTCGTAAAGAAGTTGAAGGCCGAGGCAGACTCCCAGAAAGGGTTTCCCCGAAGAGATGGCGTCGAGCACCGACGCATCAAGGCCGTTTTCCCGGAGGTTCGCCATTGCGTCCTGAAAAGCGCCCACTCCAGGCAGGACGACCTTGTCTGCCTTTTGGATATCTTCCGGCCGGTTTGTCAGGATGACTTTTCCGCCGACCTTCTCAAGCGCCTTTGAAACGCTGCGGAGGTTGCCCATCCCGTAGTCGACTACGGCTATCATCAGCTCACTTTCACTTCGACGCGTGCCGGTTACTTGCCGGGCGCCTGCATTACGACGATCTCGACGCGACGGTTCTTCGCCTTGCCGTCCGCGCTGGAGTTGGCGGTCACCGGGCTGTACTGGCCGAACGCGGCGGCATGAATGCGCTTCGCGTCCACGCCCGCGCTTATGAGGTAATATACGACCGTTTGCGCGCGGTCATATGAGAGTTCCCAGTTGCTCTTGTATTTGTCCTTGGTGCGGACGATCGGGTCCGTATCCGTGTGCCCCTGCACCTGGATGGGAAAGCCCTTGAGTTCGCCGTTCAGCGTCGTGGTCAACTGCTTGAGTTTGTCCTTGCCGGTTGTTGAAAGATCGGCGCTGCCGCTGTTGTAGAGTATTTTCTGAGGCATGGTAACGACCATCATTCCCTGGCGCATCTGGACGTCAAATCCCTGCCCGGTGAGTTTCTTCGTCATGGCCTCAAGTTCGCTCTGTTGTGCGGCATACTCGGCGCGCGCTTTTGAGAGGTCGCTTTCAGTGCCCGCCAGTTGCTGGTTGAGCTGCGCGTTTTCGGCCTGAGCGGTCGCGAGTTGGTCGGACAGGTTCTGCACTTGAGTTCTGAGTTCCGCATTCTCGCGCGTCATCTTTGCCGACGCGCAGCCGACAAGGCCGAAAGCCACAACTGACACGACAAGACTCTTGAACGCAAGCGACATTATCTTTGACACTTTTGCCCTCCTCCCCTGGAGACACTCGGAGGCTGCTGCCTGCCGGACGCGCTCCAGAAAAAAGCCCATGCGAGAACACCCTGAAATCCCGCAGACATAAGTATGACAACTTTTGCCTTAAGTTCAATATCGATGACGACAAACGCTGAAATCCGGTTCGCCCGGCCGACTCATCCGCCGTTACCGGAGGCGTTCTCTGATGCCGGTTGCCTCTACCGAAAGAGAATCCGGTAGCTGTCTACCACCCTTGCTATGAAGGTGTTGACCTGGTCGCCCATGAGCAGGCAAAATGCCGCCGCTATCGAGAGAAACGGTCCGTACTGTATCTTGTTATCCCCGGTGACCGACAGCCGGATAAGGCCGTAAATCGTGCCCAGAAGCGCCGAA
>CALMGO010000302.1 GCA_937863625.1 uncultured bacterium | reverse complement strand
CCAAGGGGAGCGCACTCCGCGAGGTTTGTAACGCACATGGGTGTAAACGACGTTGAAGTCAGAAACGCCGCCCGCACGATATTCAGCGTGCTCGACACAATGAAAGCGGCTACGCGCAAGTAAGCGGAGTACGCACGACGGCGGGCGCAGGCGGATTGAAGGGAGGTCCGCAATGCGGCACGGACGGCCAACTCGGCACATCAAGGGAACCGGCGGCGTCACGTACGAGAGCGCCGTCGCGCTACAGGAGGAGATCCGGAAGCGCCTCGTTGACACGCGCCAGCAGGGAAGTGTCAGTGTAGTGGCGGGCGCGGACATCGCATTTGCGGCGCATGGCCGAACGGCCGTGGCGGCTATTGTGGCGCTCTCCTGGCCGGAACTGGAAGTCATCGACTACGCCGTGTCTGCGAGAAGAGTAGATTTCCCATACATACCGGGGCTGCTGTCATTTCGCGAAGTGCCGACACTCCAAGATGCTTTTGAGAGGCTCCATGCTAAGCCTGACGTGGTATTCTGCGATGGACAGGGGAGGGCGCATCCGAGGCGGTTCGGGCTGGCATGCCACCTGGGAGTGGTGCTGGGGACGCCAACCATAGGCTGCGCTAAGAGCGTACTCGTGGGTGAATTTGACGAGCCTGGCAGGCTGAGGGGTTCAACATCCTGCATGCGCGAAAGCGGCGAAATCGTAGGGTCGGCAGTCCGTACGCGGGATGGAGTCAAACCGATGTACGTGAGCGCGGGGCACATGATGGACCTCGCCGGAGCGGTGAAGATGGTGCTTGCGGCAGGGCGGGGATACAGAGTGCCAGAGCCAACAAGACGTGCGCACATATTGGCAGGGGAAGCCAAGTCCGCGATTGAACAGAGCGGCACCACGAAGCACATTGCGCCGCCGACAACACTCCTCAGCCCTTAAGGGCACCTGAAGTCATCGCCTGGACGAACTGCTTGCGCACGAGCATGAAGAGGACGATTACAGGCGTCGCAGAGATGGCAGCTCCAGCCATGACCGGGCCCATACGCTGAGAACCGATCTCGGTGAGGTTCAGGAGGGCGACTTGGAGGACCTTGAGGTCCTTGGTCATGACCATGGGCCAGAGGATATCGTTCCAGTAGCCGAGCACGAGAAGTATCCCGAACGCGACAAGCATGGGCGTGGCAAGGGGCAGCGCGATGGTGAAGAACGTGCGGGCCTCGCCGGCGCCATCGACCTTGGCGGCTTCGATGAGCTCATCCGGCACCGAAAGCATGTACTGCCGCATGAGGAAGACGCCGAAGGAGTTGGCGAGAGTCGGGAGAATCAGCCCGGCAAAGGTGTCGTAGGCGCGCATGACGAAATTGGTAATGACGAAATCCGGCAAGAGGACCATAATCCCGGGTATCATCATCGTCGCGAGTATGCTCATAAGGATGACATTGGAACCTCGGAATTTCTTTTTGGCGAGTGCATAGCCGGCCATGGCGCAGATGAGGAGACTGAGCGCCGTACCGACGGTGGAGTAAATGACGGTATTAACGCTGCATTCGATGAAGTTGTCGGCGCCGCCGGAACTCTTGGCGCTGGCGCGCGAGATGAGCTCCATGTAGTGGTCCGTGGTGAAGTACTTGGCCTCCCATGGGGGCGGGAACCAGACCATATTCGCACCGCCGGCGTATTCCTGTCTCTTGAGGGAGTTGAGGTACATCCAGAAGACGGGGAAGATCATCGCCACGGCGCCGGCGATGAGCACCGCGTACATCACGGCGTTGCCCATCCAGTACTTCACAGTGTCGGCGGTGAAGGGCTTCTTCTCGATAGTCACGGCCGAGGTACCTGTCACTCTTTGCTGATTCATGCTATTTGATTCCCTCTTACTTTTGAGTCAAGCCGCCGAGCTTGCCTTGAATGACGGTCAATATCAGCAGTATGAAGAAGAGCGCCGCGGCCATGGCCGAGGCATAGCCGAAATCCATCTGGCCAAAGGCGATATTGTATATGAGAAGTATAGGCACCTGGGTGGCGTCATCCGGACCGCCGGCAGCCTCCCCATACGGCGCCATGAGCCACACCATGGCAAACAGCTGGAAAGCGCGAATGATGCCGGTGATGCTCAGGAAAAGAATGACGGGCTTCAAGAGCGGGACGGTGATGTAAAGAGTCCTTCTGAAGAAGCCGGCGCCGTCGATCATGGCGCTTTCGTAGAGTTGGGGGTCGATGGAACGCAGGCCGGCGGTGTAGATAAGTATCCAGTAACCGATGCCGCCCCACATGGTCATGGCGGCGATTGCGACCATGACCAGCTTAGGGTTACCGAGGAAGTCAATCTGGTACCCGTTAAAGAGAGTGGCGACCAATTCGGGGACGAACTGGCCCTTGCTGATCAGGAGGCGAAAGATCCATGCGGTAGCAGCGGCGGACACGACCATCGGAAGGAAGAACGCCACGCGGAAGAAACCGAGGCCCTTGACCTTCTGCTCCATGAGGGCAGCAAAGAAGAGCCCGAGCACGAGGCCCGACGAAACGGTGAGCACCACGTACCAGGAGATATTCAGAAGCGACTTCCAGAAGAGGTCATAATGAATGACCTTAACGTAGTTGTGGAAACCTACAAACTCGAAGGTCTTGAGCCAGTCGACCTTGAAAAATGAGAGGAAGAACGTAAGCAGAAACGAGATGTATGAGAATATGGCGATGAAGAAGAGGGCCGGCAGGAGGAAAAACACGGTAGCGAGTTTTTCGTGCTGTTTGTAGGTGAGCAGGCCTTTTCGCTGTTGCGCGTCTGACATAGAGTATCCTCTTATTACTTTTTCCCGGCTACGATGGCCTCGGCCTCGGCCTGAGCCCACTTGGCAACGGCTTCGGGCGTTTCGGGGTCGTCTGCGCTTGACACTTTCTGTATCGCGCGCGCGAGCACTTCAGTAGTAACCCTGTCCCATATGGTCATATTGGGCTGGAAGACCCCGTGCGGCAGAAGCGGCAGATACACAGGTATCGGACTCTTGCGGATATTGGAGCGAAGGGTGAGAAGCTCCGGGGGCGTACCCTGGACTATGACCGTAACCCTTTCGCCGCTCGCGGCGGCAACCTTATCCGCAAGCGCCTTGGCATCGGAGGCGTGCCTTTCCGCGAGGGAGGCGATGTCACCGACTGCGGCGTCCGCCGGCGGCGCCTCGGTCTCGGGAGTAGCTTCCCATGAATACGCCTTCACGACGGTAATGTTGCTGCCGAGGGAAACGAAAAGAACGACATCCATCGTATCATGGCTCGTGCGGTTAATCTGCGGCTGGCCGACAAAGTCGCCGTGGCCATCGCTATAGTCGCGCAAAAGCGTCTCGCGAATGTGGATGTCCTGGGTGTTGTCGTCGTCGAGTTGCTTCCAAGCAGAAAGTCTGCCGACCGTATAGCCGTGCCCATAGTAACCGTCAATCTGCTGGTTGGTATCAGTGATATACTTGGCGAACTCGAAGGCGAGTTCAGGGTGTTTGGAATCACGCGACACGCCCTCGGCACCGGGCCCGCAATAAAGATGCGCGATGCGGCCCTTGGGGCTGGGCAGGGGGGCCACAAGCATGTCTATAGTGTAGACTTCCCCGAATATCCAGTTGCCCGCCTCGCAGCCTGAGTAGACGTCGTTTTGAAGGCCAAGAAGTCTCTCGGTATTGCCGTCAGCGATGGCCTCACTTGCGGGCACGAAAAATTTCCTCCACTCAGTCAACCCCTGGATAAATTCAGGACTGTCGAGCCTGAACGGGCGACTGCCGGTCTCCGAGGGGCCTCCGATGTAGTCATCGAGTGAATTGTCGCTCTTGCCGTCGGCGTCGGGCATCGGATCGAGGTAAGCGGTCATGAAAGGATAGAAGGACGGGAGATGCCCTCTTGTAATCCCGAGGGGTCTGCGGAGCACCTTGGCACGGGCGGCCTGGTCAGGCGCGAGGGCGCCGAGCACGACCTTTCCGTCTACCTCACGCTTGAAGAGTTTCTGCGCCCATGCACCGTAGCCCTCGTAATCATCCGGCATGTCATCGAGAGTGACTCCGGCTTCCCTGAGGTCGGCCGAGTCGAAATAGATGAAGGGGCGAATGCCGACGCCGCCCGGGATTGCGGCGAGCGTCCCGTCCGGGTATCTCGGCCAGGAGACCGCGGTGGGCATGTAGTCATCGAGGTCGATGAAGCCTTCGGGAACTGGGAGCAGTGCGTTGTTCTCCAGAAGGAGCGACGACGTCCCGGTGAAGAGAGCGACGACATCACTCAGGGTGTGAGAGATCATCATAGTGTAGACGCCCTGGGCGGCGTTGGATGGCATTGCGCGGAACTTGATTCGCACGTTTTCGTCGGCGTGGAGTTTCTCGAAGTCATCGAACCAGCGAACATAATACTTTTCGAAATAGCTGGTGGACCATTCGATGTAAATGTACTTCTCGCCAAGTTTGCCGCAGCCTGTCATCATCAACAGCACGGCACTGACGAGAATAATTGCGGCGAGAAACACGTTTGCGCGGCGCGTCAGCAAGGCAGAATGCTTCATCGGCCAAGTTTCCTTTCAGGAAGCAATCGCGACAGCTGTTCTTGAACGATCAGATATAGACCACGCGGAAGTATTCGTCAACAGTCGTGACGCCCTCGACTACCTTATTAATGGCGCTCTGCTTGAGAGTCTGCATGCCGGTGTCAATGGCTACCTGCCGGATGACCTCGCGGGTGGTCTGGCGGAAAATGAGATCTTTGATTTCCTCGTTGGTCTCCATGACCTCATAGATGCCGGTTCGCCCCGCGTAGCCCGTGTGGAAACACTCCGGACAACCCTTGCCCTTGTAGAAAGTGGCGCCTTTGAGTTTCTTAATGTCAGCGCCCATCTGCTTCAAGAGATCGTCGGGGGCAGAGTATGCTTCCTTACAGTGGGGGCAGATCTTTCGGATAAGCCTCTGGGCGATAATTCCGACAAGGCCGTTTGCGATAAGGAATCCGGGGATATCGAAGTTCAAAAGGGTCGTCACGGTGGACGGCGCATCGTTGGCGTGGATAGACGACAGGACAAGTACGCCGGTCAAGGCCGCCCAGACGGCGATCTTGGCGGTTTCATTATCGCGAATCTCTCCGACCATGATGGTATCGGGGTCCTGCCGCAACATTGCGCGCAGACCCTCGGCAAAAGAGAAATCAACGCGCGTATTGACCTGAATCTGGTTGGTGCCCGGAATGCGGTGTTCAACCGGGTCCTCGATGGTCATGACATTATCATGGCGGCGGTTTATCCTGGTGAGGGCGCTGTAGAGCGTAGTGGTCTTCCCACTACCGACCGGCCCCGCGGTGAGGATCATGCCATAGGGGCGGGCGATGAATCGGCTTACAAGCTCCATCTGCTTTGGATCGAGGCCCAGTTGCTCAAGGTCAGAGAAGAGGGATCGGGTGGTCATGATCCTGATGGCGACCTTTTCGCCGAGGGTGGTCGGCACAGTGCCGACGCGGACATCGTGCTCGTGGTCGCCTATGGTGACGCTTATGCGGCCGTCCTGTCCGTGACGACGCTCGACAATATCCATGTTGGCAAGGACTTTTATGCGACTGACGACCGCAAGCGCTGTAGCAGGGGCGATATTCAAGACGTCATGGAGCTCGCCGTCGATGCGAAATCGTATGACAAGCCCGTCTTCGTGCGGGTCGAAATGGATGTCAGTGGTGTTGGCATTTACGGCGGCTTCAAAGATATAGTCAAGGAGTCGTGGGACCGGGGCCTGATCGGCCACATCCACCAGTGCCCCGTCGGAAGTCTTGAAATCAGACCGCGGCTCAATGGGTGCAGCGGGCTCTTCATCATTTTTCCTGGCCATAATCGCCTCCGTTCCCTGTGACCAACCCGGCGCCAACAGTGCATTACTATACGGACGATTCGTCTGCAACGCAAGTAGTTATAAAGGACTTTTCACAAGTGGGCGCTCGGACTTACGTCCGCGAGCGGCGCGCATAGTCGGCCGGGCCTGCCTCGGCGATACTCTCCAGAAGCCGATCAACAATGCCGTCAGGCGTGACACCTTCGGCGTCAGCATTGAAATTGGTGAAAACCCTATGGCGAAGGACCGGTTTGGCAAGGGCGCGGATGTCCGAGGTCGTGACGTTGCAGCGGCCTGCCATAATAGCGCGGGCTTTGGCGCCGAGGACGAGGTTTTGCGCGGCGCGCGGACCGGCACCCCACGCCACGAACTGCCTGATGAACTCAGGCGCCTCAGCCGAGGAGGGCCTCGTAGCGCGCACCAGTTTTACGGCGTAATCCACTACGTGGTCGCTGGTCGGCACGCGTCGGACTATCTGCTGCACGGCAATTATGTCCTGGCCGGAGAGAACCGGGCGTGTCTCGCGAGCGTTATCGTAAGTGGTGGACTTAACTATCTCGCGCTCCTCGTCGATCTTGGGATAGTCGATGTAGACGTTCAGCATAAAACGGTCAAGCTGCGCCTCCGGCAGGGGGTAGGTGCCTTCCTGCTCGATGGGGTTCTGAGTGGCGAGCACGAAAAACGGCGGGGCAAGGTCATAGGTCTCACCGCCAGCCGTCACCTGCTGCTCCTGCATGGCCTGAAGGAGCGCCGCCTGCGTCTTTGGGGGAGTTCGGTTTATCTCGTCAGCAAGGATTATGTTGCCGAAGATGGGCCCGTGGACGAAGCGGAAAGAACGCCTGCCCGTGGTCTGATCCTCCTCGATGACGGTAGTGCCGGTTATGTCTGAAGGCATGAGGTCGGGAGTGAACTGAATGCGGCTGAACTTGAGGCGGAGCACTCGCGCAATGGTCTGGACCATCAGAGTCTTTGCCAGGCCCGGGACACCTACGACAAGACAATGGCCGCGGCAGAACATGGTGATGAGCATGTGTTCGATGATATCGTCCTGGCCGATGATGACCTTGTGGACTTCGGCGAGTATGGCTTCGCGCGCCTTTGCGAGCCTTGCAACCGCTTCGTCGTCCTGCATGGGGGCCTGTTGGGCCATTGCTGCTCCTTTTGGCTTTCTCAGTGCGACATCGCATAAACAAGTATATTTACACCTATTTTCAGCGCAGAGGCGCTATCGTAGCCCCTGCTGTACGGATGGTCAAAACGTTCCCAGCCGTTGGCCAGCGCGTAGGGGCTGTAGATGACGGCGAGATTTCCGTCGACGGCCACCCCCTCGAGGAGGGGCCGGGCAGTGTCTTTGAGGATTTCCCGCGCGTACGGCGAGTAGGATACGGTATTGATGGGAAAGAAGCAATTGTATAGAGAGCTGTCAGCGGGAATCATCTGAAGTGAAGCAGACGGAAGGACGCGGGCGATCTCCCTGCGGAAGGCCCGGTCGAATTCCTTTCGGCCGCAGCATGCCTCGGCGAAGAGGATGCCGCCATTCTGGATGAAACGGCGCAGATTGGCAACGGCGGTGTCGGACAGAGTGAAATCATAATGTCCGGTCATGTAGAGGAAGGGGAAGTTGAAGATGTCGGGCGAAGAGGGGCTTACAGCGACCTTTTTGTACTGGACGTTAATGGACGTCTCGCGGTCGACATATTCGAGGAGTTCGACGATGCCGGAGGGGGAGGGGTCATAGTCGCCATCATGGATGAGTTGTCCGAATACGAACTCGTCTCGGGTCTTTTCCGCGGCCTGGTAGTAGACCTTGGCGCTGGAGAGATATCGCCCGAGCTGATAATCAGCGATGATATAGGCAACGAGATTTGCGCCGACGGCACGGGCGTCTTCCACGGAATAACGCTCGCCTTGCTCATGGGTGTGTCCCGCCCATCCGCAGGAAACATCCCTAGGAAAATAGAAAACGGCGGTACGGCATCCGATGTCCACACCCTTGACCTGCGGGGGGCCGGCTACCTCTTTGCCGGAAAGGCGGTATTTGACGTCACCGAGGGCAACTGCGCATGTCATGAGAGGGTGTTCGGGGGGCAGGTCGCGAAGCGGCCGGTCAGGGAAGACCTCGCCAATAAGAACCTCAAAGGCAATTCTGAACTCCCGGCTGCCGCAGCAGGCATCGGCGACAAGAGTGCCTCCGTCCTGGAGGTATGCGCGCAGGCGCGCAGCCTGCTCAGGGGTTATCACAGGGGGGTTGTGGCCGGTGAGGTAAAGGACCGGCACTTCGGAAGGGTCATAGGAGAACTTGTTAAAGCTCGTCTCTATGCTTCCGTAATTGACGCCGAGCTGCCTGTTGACAATGCCAAGGAGGGTGTCAATGTCCCCCGGGTCGGTCTTCCAATCTGGCCAGGAGACAGCGCCGGGTTTGGCGGATGAGGATTCCTTGCCGTAGGCCACTTTGGCAAAGAGAGACGGCGGTCGGGGTTCGCGCTTTTTCTCCGTACGGCGAAGCGGCGTGGCGGGAAGCGGCAGCGGGGGGAAGGATTCACCGCCGGTACGTCGCTGGGGCGCGGCGGGCGGCGGCGGACCGCAGGACTCAATGGCATAAAGGGCGGATTGGCAGACAATGATAAGGACAAGCGCAAATGCGGCTGCCGTGCGTCCTGGAACCGGCATAGGGCACCTTTTGACGGGGAGCACAAACGTATCTGGAGACATTAACCCCAATCATAGGGAAAAGTAACCCTGGGGCAACGTGAAATGCTGCGGATGGAGCCGTGGAGCGCTTAGACGGCCCGGCGAACGCCGATATCTTCGAGAAGGGAGTCAATGATATCGTCAATCTTCCCTTCGATGTCGTAACTGTCGTCCTCAATCTGCCGGCGCAGCGCCTCAACCCTGTCGGAGCGCACCTGGGGAAGTTGGCTGAGGTAGCTGAGGAAGCGGCCGACGTCGCTGATTTCGACCTCGTCGGCCTGGTCG
>CALMGO010000301.1 GCA_937863625.1 uncultured bacterium | reverse complement strand
CCATGGACATACTCAGAGGATGTCAGTGCGGGCGAGGCTGTCCGTCCTGCGTGGGGCTGCCCAACCCGAGGCCGCCTCTTCACCAGGACCCCGAAATATACGCGGGAGGGGCGATACCGGACAAGCTTGTAACGGAGATACTGCTGAGGCATCTCATGAATGCTGAGTGCCCCCAAAGCGGCAGCGACGCATAATAGACGCCGGTGACCTATGAGCGAAGAAGACGCAAAACCAACTATCGACCATCTGCGCGGCCTTCTCAGGCGCATTGAAGAGCGGGGCAAGGGCGGTCCGGCCGGAAAGAGACGCCCGGTTCCGCTCGAGGAAACCGTTAAGGGCCGCGAAATCGAGACGCCGCGAGGCGCCATGTACCTTATCGAAGAAGAAGCCGCGAAGTTTCTCGAACCTGACGATGATTTCGCCGCTGCGACTGACCTGTTCTTCCGTCGTGGGCAGACGAATACCGCATTTCTGGCAAAGGTGGATGAGAACCTGGCGTCGCTTGCCGCACTGCCCCCAGAGAGGATACTCTTTCTTGACATCGAAACGGCCGGGTTTCACGGAAGCGCGCTTTTCCTCGTGGGGCTTCTCGTGTACGAAGACGGGCGTTTCCTGATAAAGCAGTTGTTCGCGCGCGACTATGCCGAGGAAGCCGCCGTGCTTGAGCACCTGCGTGATTACTACGACAAAAGCGACGTGGTAGTGACATTCAATGGACGTTCATTTGACCTGCCTTTTGTGCACGATAGGGCGATTCTCCACAGGGTGGACCTCGTCAGGCCGGAGTTTGACATGGACCTCCTGCACGCAGCCAGACGGGTATGGAAGGGGACGCTCCCCAACTGCAGGCTTGGCACGCTCGAAGAGTTTGTCTGCGGCCGCAGACGCAGCGGCGACCTGCCGAGCCATCTGATACCACAGGCCTACCATGACTTTGTTGAGAGCGCCGACGCGCGGCTTATGGTCGAGGTCGTGAGACACAACGCGTATGACCTGGTGACCATGGCGCACCTTCTGGCCAAGATGGCGAGTTTCTGATGCGGCCGTCGACGCAGCGAGGGACAATGGCTTGACACCTGCGGTTAAACGGCATACCATTTTGCGGTCGACGACTACCTCTGGAGGTGCATAGCGCAAGTGAACGCTTCGGTTTCAAGCGGTGATTCCATCCGAACTATCAAACTGCGCAACCACCACCTGACCATTTCAATATGGCCTGAGGGCGGCAGAATCCTGGAGGTTCAGTCTCTGGCCAACGGCAGGCATATGCTGTCATGGTGGCCGTACAAGACCAGCGACCCCGGCAGGGCAGGGGGGATCGGCGAGTCAGGTGTTTGTGAGGGAGCAGGCGCATGGACTGTGAAGGAGCTGCCGGACAGGGTGCTCCTGTCGCGTGACCTTGGCGACGGCGTGGTACTCAAAAAGAGCATACACCTTCCGGCTGACAGTCTCATCTTCCATGTATCGCTTCTGATGGCTAATGAAGGCCCCGTGCATGTGCGGCGAGTGCTGGAGGAGTCGGCGGCCATTTGCCCGGGTTTTGGCGGGGCTACGCCGCGCCCGGAAAGCGGGATTCTCAACTGCAGGCACAAGGCATTTCTGAAACGTGACGAAGAACTGATCGAGGAAATATGCTATGAAATCTTCGAAGGAATACGCGTTGAGCGTGACGACCTGGAATGGGTGCTCTTTAACGACCCAGTCGGAGATAGCAGCGTCACGGCGATGCTACCTGACGGCCACACGGTCATTAGAAGCGAGTATCACTGGTGGCTTGAATGGTCACGTGCGGTCTCGCTCGCGCCGGGGGCGAAATACACGGCGGATTTCCACTACGCTGTGACAGGCAACGTCGATGAGCCCATCGTGGCTGGAGAGCACTTTATTGCGGGGGTCTGCGGACAACGGGTCGTGTTGGACAGGGACACGAGGCCCAAAGTCGCAATCTTCGGCCTTGACGCCCCGGCGGCCGGAAACGCGGTGACAGTGGCCGAAAACGGAAAGACTCTCGTCTCCGGCAAACCGATGCCGGATGGAAGGGAGTTGTTTGAAGTGCCGCTGGGGACGTGGCAGTCGGCGCGCGATATGCGCGTTGAAGTATCTCTGGGAGGGAAGTATGGCGCGGCCGATTTTCTGGCGGCAGACTGCGCCCGGCTCTATGAAGAACTCGATAAGGTTTGCCGCAGGGCCCACGCTGCGGCGGATGCCGGATCGATGTCGCGCACAAAGGCGGCGGGCATCCTCGCAATGAAAAGGATAGTTGACGCGGGGTGTGATAAATCCACCGGGGGCATATCAAAGGCGCTTGCGGCTGCCGTCAAGGCGGCGCTCTGGATGGAGTCGTCGAAACTTGAGGCAAGGCCGTTCTACAGCGAAGCCGAGCGGCACTGGCAGTTGCACGCCGCTCGCAGGATCGACCTTAAAGGTGAAACTGCACGGTTGTGCTCGCTCCTGAATGCGCAGTATGACCTTGAGATTCCGCGCTTCAGGGAGCCCGATTCGCAGTCGGGAGCATTTGCGCTTGCAGATCGGCTTCTTGAGGCGGCGCTCGTGCTTTCAGTACAGAAGGACAACGACCTTGCACACCTCTTCGTGAGCCGACTGCGAGACGTGTGCGCACTATGGGCGCGATTCGGTGCGATTTTCTATGAGACGATTCATCACGGTGTGCTGCTGACGAGACTGATACCCGCCTGTCAAATAGCGTCACAGCATGGATGGTTGTCATTATCGGATGAAATCGATATCCATGCGATGATACTGGACCTTTGCGCGAAAATCTACCGCCGGGGCGGAAAGCAGTTCAGGCTCTCAAACTGGTGGGCGATGGAGTCGGCTGCGCTTGCCTATGCCGCGGCCTGCCTGCCGTATATCCCGGAGGCCGACGACTATATCTCCGGCGCGCGGGAGACTTTCTACTGGCTGCTTGTGCACGGCACGCTCGGGGACGGCGGATTTTGGGAGATGTCGCCTTCGTATCACGTGGTGACGCTTGAATACCTCCTTCACATAGCGGAGGCGCTTCTTCGTGGCGGTGAGAACCTTTACGCGCACGACACATGCGGCAGGGCGCTTTCTGAGATGGGGGACTTCCTCAAAGTAACCGCGGCATCGCCCGGCAGACTGCCGGCCTTTGACGACGGCCGCCGGGATATGCGTGCGGCCGCTCTGCTCATGCTTGGCAAACGTTGCGGCGACGGTGAGATCATATATCACGCAGACGCTGCTCTGTCCCGCAGGGGCCGCGGCAGGGGAGCGACCGAACTCTTCACGCCGGTTGATGCGCCGGCCGCGGCGAGACCTGAGGCGAAAAACGCCGTCCTGAAGCCTTCGGGCAAACTCCTTATGCATGACCCTGGCGGCGAACTCAGTCTTGTGCTTGATTTTGGGCCGCACGGCGGCTGGCACGGCCACAATGACAAACTCTCGTTTGAGCTTTTCTGGAAGGACGCGTGCCTCGTGCCTGACGCGGGCTGTTACAGGTACGAGGAGGCGCTTCATTGGTCATGGTTTAAGACCGCGATGGCGCACAATACCATTACGCTTGGCGAACGCAATCAAAGGGATACTGCAGGCCGCTTCTTGTATCTCCTTGAAGGCGAGACGTTTGTGACGGCGGGCGTTATCGCCGAAACGTACAAGGGTGTTACCCACTGGCGCGAAATGACATTCGGCGAGGACGTGCTCCTCATCGATGATTTTGTTGAGGGCGCGCAGCCCGGTGAAAGCATAGTTTGGAGAATGAATTCCTTCGTGCCGATTGAGGTCGGGGGAGGGCAGGCCAGGTTCACGCGCGACAGGATGACAGTAACGATTTCGACTCTTGGCCAGGGACTGCACATGGAGGTTGAAGAGGTTCCCCTTATGGGCGAGGAAGAATCGGCGATGGGGGCCTATGTGATGGGATGGCAGCTTCGAATATGCAAGACCGCCGCAAAGGAGTGCGAGCAGATTCTGACGCGGCTCGACCTCCAGCGTGAGGCATGAGGAGGCGGACATGAATGATTTCAGAGCGGCGGTTATAGGTTCAGGAGGGTTTGCCCGCGATATAGCGGCGCATCTGCCCAAAAGTAAGGAATTGCTTCTGGTGGGTGCATACGATGCAGACGTAGAGGTGGCGCAGGGCTTCGTGCGTGATTACGGGGGAAGGGCGTACGGGAGTTTCGAGGAGCTCCTTGGCGACGACTCTCTTGACGGCGTATTGATAGTGACTCCAAACGACACGCACTTCGAATTGATTGAAATGGCGTCCCGGGCGGGCAAGCATGTTTTCGTCGAAAAGCCGATAACAAATGACATCCGCCAGGCCAAGGCCGCGATAAAGGTCGCCGCCGACGCAGGGGTGACGCTATTCGTCGGGCACGTTGCGCGCAGGTCTGCCAGCGCCCGCATGGCCAAAGGGATTGTCGACGCCGGAGCACTTGGCACTCTTGTTCTTATTGAGGGACACATTGCGCACAACGGCGGATTGCGGCTCACCGCCGACATGTGGCGCTGGTATCGCGACCGCTGTCCCGGCGGGCCGATGATGCAGTTGGCGGTCCACACAGTTGATACATTCAACTATCTTTTGGGACCGGTAAGAAGCGTCACCGCAATGTCCGGACGGCGCGCTACGCCGGCCGAGATAGACGACGTAGGAGTGATAGCACTGGAGTATGAAAGCGGTGTCCTCGGTTACATAGGCACCGCGTATACGGTGCCGTCGAGTAATTTCATGAATATCTACGGCACGGAGGCGCTTCTACAGTGCGACCGAACCTCGGCGGACTTTATCATGCGGTACAAGGATGACCGTGTGGAGACGCGCAGCGCAGGCTCAGACGTGGACCCGATAGCCGAGGAGTTGGACGACTTCGCGCGGTCAGCGCGCCAACACTCCCGGCCTGAGACCGGCGGCGAAGAGGGACTTCAGGCGTTGGCGGTCATACTTGCCGCAATCAGGTCCTCGGAGGAAGGACGAAAAGTAACCATCGAGGAAATGCTTGCTGATTCCCCGTAGAAGGACTCGCAACCCGGACACGTGCCATTGAGCGGGAAGGGTTAATGACGCTTCTTTCTCTTTTACTCGACGGTCTGGCTCTCGGCTGTATCTACGCGCTCATAGCGCTTGGATACACGATGGTTTACGGGATCATCAAGCTCATCAATTTCGCTCACGGCGAATTCTATATGATCGGTGCATACGCGGCCTTCATCTTTCTTGCCGTTGTCAGAACAACGGGTCTTGCAGAGCCATACGACACCGCAATGCTCCTTTTGTGCGCCATGCTCGTCGCAGGCGCTGCGGCGGGTGTTCTGGCGGTCATCGTTGAAAGACTCGCCTACCGGCCGCTAAGGCGCGCCAGCCGTATTGCGGCGCTCTTGACGGCGCTGGGCGTTTCGCTTTTCCTCCAGAACGCGGCTCTCAAGGTCTTTTCACAAAATACCGAGGCCTTTCGCAAGCCCCCTCTCGTGGTGGACCGGCGGTACCCTACTTTTGAGATCAATGCGACTGACGTCAGGCCGGGAGCGGTCTTTGATACGGAGGTCTTCTGGAGAGACGACGTCGGAAGTGAGCAGTTTCTTTCGCCTGCGGGCTTCGCCATAAGCGAAGAAGAGTTCCGGTGGGCCGCCGAACACGGTGCGCGTAGGTTTTATCGTTACCCCCGAGTGACGGTGCGAAGAAAGCAGATAATCATCTGGACGAGCGTTGCCCTCATCGCCGTAGGATTGCACTTTCTTGTCAGACACACCAGGATCGGCAAGGCAATGCGAGCGGTGTCGTATGATTTCGAAACAGCCGGCCTTATGGGCATAAATGTCGACCGCGTAATAAGCTTCACGTTCTTCATAGGCGCGCTTCTGGCCGGTGCGGGTGCGGCCCTTGTTGGGATGTACTACGGCACCATAAAGCCCACGATGGGTATCATGCCGGGGTTGAAGGCCTTCGTGGCGGCGGTCATCGGTGGCATTGGAAGCATACCGGGGGCGCTTCTTGGCGGATTGGCGCTCGGGACCGCCGAAAGCCTTGTGCAGTTAAGTCCCATAACGGCGCCGTACCAGGATGCATTCGCGTTTGCGATACTCATAGTGATTCTCGTTTTCCTTCCCAACGGGTTTTTCGGCAGACACGAGAGGGAGAAGGTCTAAGTGGAAGCACTTTTTTCAAGACTATCAAACGACTTCGTCCTCATATGCGTGTACCTTGTGCTGGCTCTGTCGCTCAATCTCATCAACGGATATGCGGGCCTGTTTTCGCTGGGGCACGCCGGTTTCTGGGCTGTGGGGGCATACTGTGGGAGCGCCTTTATCATCTACTCACATCAGGCAGGGCCTGGTATTCCGGGCGCGCTCCTTTTCTGCGGAGGCATCACAGCCGCTATGGGAGGTGCGGCCTTGGTCGGGCTCATTGTTGGCCTGCCGAGCCTCAGGCTCCAGGGTGACTACCTTGCAATCGCCTCATTGGGGTTTTCTCTGATTGTGGTCAACATTCTGAACAATCTTGCTGTGGTAGGGGGGGCCAGCAGTTTCCCGTTCGGCGGACTGGTGTGGCCGGATGGCGCGTTGTACGACCTGAAGGCGCGGGTCGCGCACAACCTGACGCACATTGTCCTTGGCGTACTCGCGGTCGGCACATGCACGCTTGTGATAAGAAACATAAGGCACTCCAGCCACGGCAGGGCAATACTGTCGCTGAGGGAAGACGAGGTAGCCAGCGCGATGTGCGGCGTCAATGTGGTCAAGTACAAGCTGCTTGTGTTCGTGCTCGGCGCCGCCTTTGCGGGCCTTGCCGGGGTGCTCTATGCGACGTACACGACGAGAATCGCCCCTGAGGCGTTTAACTTCATGGAGAGCGTCAAAATACTGCTGATGGTCGTCCTGGGCGGTCTTGGCAGCTTGTCCGGGACATTTATCGCCGTCATTGTGCTTTACGAGGTGCCCGAGCTGCTTCGCATGAGCCACGTCACAATCGCGGGCTCGCCTGTGGCGGACTGGTGGGTAATGTTGTACGCGCTGGTGCTTGTAATGCTCATGATACTTCGTCCGCAAGGGCTTCTTGGCAGCAAGGAACTGTTCGAGTGCGCCGGCATTAGGAGACTTTTCGGCATGGCGGGCCGGGGAGGGCGTGAAGCATGACAACCGGCCGCCTGAGTTATGAGTTGCCTGCTGAAGGACTACGCAGGGAGTTTGCGTTGCTTGCGCTGGGGGATCTCACCATAAAATTCGGCGGGCTCGCAGCGCTCGAAAACGTAAACATGGCCGTATACGATATGGACATCGTCGGGCTCATAGGCCCGAATGGCGCCGGCAAGACGACTGCGTTCAACATAATCAGCGGTGTGTACCGGCCTACTACGGGGCAGGTCTTGTTCCAGGGGCGCGACATAACCGCTATGAGGCCGCACCACATCACGCGGCTCGGGATTGCGAGAACTTTCCAGAATATACGCCTTTTCAGAAAGATGAGCGTCCTTGATAACGTGCGGGTCGCGTATCATCACCACAATCGCGCCGGACTCTTGTCATCAATAGTGCGAGCGGGCATTTTTAGAAGCCAGGAGCGCGACATTACTGAGAGGGCGATGCAGTTCCTTCGGCTTTTTGACCTCGACGCGCGTTCGCGCGACGAGGCCGGAAGTCTGCCGTACGGTCAACAGAGGCGTCTTGAAATTGCACGCGCACTTGCGACCGAGCCGCGGCTGCTTCTCCTCGATGAACCCGCCGCCGGAATGAACAGTGCCGAAACCGAGCAACTTATGGAGCTCATTTCGTGGGTTCGTGACCAGTTTCACCTTACGGTGCTCCTGATCGAGCACGACATGCGTTTTGTCATGGGTGTCTGCAAGAGCATTACCGTTCTTGACCATGGCAGGGTCATCGCAAGCGGCACTCCCGACGACGTCCGCAGCAACCCTGCGGTCATAGAAGCCTACCTGGGCGAGGCCAAATGACGCTGAGGCTTGAAAACATCGAGGCCGGGTATGGCGGGATAGCCGCCCTCAGGGGGGTGTCCATCGAGGTTCGGGCCGGCGAGATCGTCGCGATTCTCGGGGCCAACGGGGCCGGTAAGTCTACCACCCTCAAGGTCATTTCGGGTCTGGTCCGGCCGAGCGGGGGGGCCGTCTATCTCGAAGACAGGCGCATTGACAGACTCAGACCCTATGAAACGGCGCGTCTCGGGCTTGTTCATTGCCCTGAGGGCAGGAGGCTGTTTGCGAACATGACTGTGCTGGAAAACCTCGAAATGGGTGCATATCAAAGGGGTGACAAAGCCGGAGTAAAGCGGGATATCGAGAAAATGACAGGGCTTTTTGATGTCCTGGGCAGCCGGCGCGCCCAGCTGGCGGGGACCCTCTCGGGGGGAGAGCAGCAGATGCTGGCGCTGGCCAGAGCGCTTATGGCGCGGCCGAAGGTGCTGCTATTGGACGAGCCGAGCCTTGGGCTGGCTCCCATGCTTATTGAGCAGATATTCGCGACCATTGCACAGATTCGCCGGGAGGGGGTGACCATCCTTCTTGTGGAGCAAAACGCCCACATGGCGCTTGAAGTGGCCGACAGGGGATACGTCCTCGAAACGGGTCATGTGGCCGTTACGGGGGATGCCGATGAACTTAGAAACCATCCGGCGGTCATAGAGGCTTACCTCGGCGGCGCTTAGGGGACCGCGCACCACTGGAAGTGCAACGACAGGATTAAATTCCGCTTGCGAGGGAAGGCGCTGTTTCTATCATTCAGTACGGTGGTTCTAATATACGTCGGCACGTGTCCCGGGGGGGACTCGATGCGGCTTGACATCAGGGCAATAATTG
>CALMGO010000300.1 GCA_937863625.1 uncultured bacterium | reverse complement strand
GACAAAGCCCTGTTTGAGCAGGAATTCCGACGTCTGAAAGCCGTCCGGCAGGTCGATCCTCAGTGTGAGTTTGATGGTGCGCGGCCCGGCAAAGCCTATGAGCGCCTTCGGCTCGGCTATCATTATGTCTCCGAGCGCCGCCCAGGACGCAGCCACGCCCCCCATGGTGGGATTGGTGAGTATGGATATGAATGGTATGCCCGCGTCGTCAAGCCGCGCTATGGCCGCGGAGGTCTTGGCCATCTGCGCCAGGGAGATGATGCCTTCCTGCATCCTCGCGCCGCCGCCTGAGCCGCTCACGAGCACGAGCGGCAGCTTGCGCTTTATCGCCTCCTCGGCGGCAAGCGTTATCTTTTCGCCGACCACCGCGCCCATCGAACCCATCATAAACTGGCTGTCGGTCACGCCTAACATCACCGGATGCTCCTCGATTCTGGCGGTGCCGATGATGGCGGCGTCTTTCTGACCGGTCTTGGACTGTTCGTCCTTGAGGCGCTGGGCGTATGATTTGCGGTCGACAAACCCGAGGATGTCAATGGGGGCGAGGTTGGTGTACATCTCGTCAAACGACCCCTCGTCGACGAGAATCCGGATGCGCTCGGGGCCTGAGATATTGAAATGATAATTACATTCGGGGCAGACCTCCAGGCGCTCTGCGACCTGTTTCTTAAAGACCGTGCCGCCGCAGCCCGGGCACTTTATCCACAGGCCTTCGGGAAGGTCTCTTTTTCGTCTGAACCGGAGCCATGCCATATTCAGCCCTCGCCGAAAGCAGCCGCGCGAAGCGCCGCGACGGCGGCTTTCCTGTCGGTTTTCTTGAAAATCGCCGACGCCACGATGAACATATTGCCGCCCGCCTCATGTACCGAGCGCGCCGTCTCGGGGGCTACGCCTCCGTCCACGGCTATGTCCCGGTCAAAAATCCGCCTTGAGGCGCGCACGTTTTCGAGCGCATCCGGCATGAATTTCTGCCCCGAAAAGCCCGGATATACCGTCATCACCAGAAGGTAATCCGCCCGCGAAAGAAGCCATGCGTTCGCCGCGACGTCATAGTCAGGGCTTATCGCAAATCCAGCCTCCGCCCCCATGTCGCGGATCTCTTCGAGCAGCGCCATCGGGTCCTCGACCGTCTCGGGGTGAAAGCAGAGCCTTGATACGCCTGCGGTTATGAACTCTCCTGCGTACTTGCGCGGGTCGGTTATCATGAGATGCGCGTCAATCGGCACGGTCGCCACTGACGCCACGCCTGTGACGACGGCCGGGCCCATGGTGATATTGGGCACAAAATGCCCGTCCATCACGTCGATATGCAGGCCGTCCACGCCGGCCGCTTCGGCATCGGCGATGTCGTCGGCAAGATGCGCGAAATCAGCCGACAGGATGCTCGCAGAAATCTTCAGCAACGCGAGGCTCCTACTTGTCGGGAATCGCAGCCACGCCGGGAAGCACCTGCCCTTCGAGAAACTCCAGGCTCGCACCGCCGCCCGTCGAGACGTGCGTCATCTTGTCGGCAAGGCCGAATTTCTCGACTGCCGCCGCGGAGTCGCCGCCACCGATAATCGTCACTGCAGCGCTCTCGGCCACGGCCTCGGCTACGGCCTTTGTGCCTGCGGCAAAGTCGTCGATTTCAAATACTCCCATCGGGCCGTTCCACACGACCGTCTTAGCGGTCTTTATCTTTCCGCTGTACAGTGCAATCGTCTTGGGACCTATGTCGAGGCCCTTCCACCCGTCGGGAATCTCGTTGCCCACGGTCTTCTTCTCGGCGCCCGCGGCCACTTCCTTTGCCACCACATGATCTACGGGCAGCACGATCTTGCCTGCGGCCTTGCCCAGAAGTTCCTTGGCGAGGTCCACGCGTTCGGCCTCGACGAGCGAGCCGCCTACCGCCTTGCCCTGCGCCTTCATAAACGTGTATGTCATGGCGCCGCCGATTAAGATGGCATCCACTTTCTTGAGGAGGTTTTCGATGACGGTGACCTTGTCGGATACCTTGGCGCCGCCGAGGATGGCCACAAACGGCCGCTCGGGCTTAGCCAGCATGTCGCCGAGGTACTTGACCTCTTTCTCCATGAGGAACCCGGCCGCCGCGGGGAGATACTTGGGGACGCCCGCCACCGACGCGTGCGCGCGGTGCGCCGTGCCGAATGCATCATTTACATACAGGTCGCCGAGGCCGGCGAGTTTCTTGGCGAATGCGTCGTCGCCGCCTTCTTCTTCCGGATGAAAGCGCAGGTTTTCGATGACGAGCACTTCACCGGGCTTTAGCGACTTGGCTGCGGCCTCGACCTCCGGTCCGATGCAGTCGGAGGTGGTCTTGACCGGCTTGCCCAAGAGCTTGGCGAGATAGTCCGCGACCGGCTTCATCCGCATGGAATCCACGGCCTTGCCCTTGGGACGCCCGAGGTGGCTCATGAGGACGAGGCTACCGCCGTGGTCGAGCACGTATTTTATGGACGGCATTGCCGCGCGTATGCGCGTGTCGTCGCCGACGACGCCGTTTTCGAGCGGAACGTTAAAATCCACCCGCATGAGAACGCGTTTGCCCTTGACGTCGAGATCCTTGAGTGTCATCTTGGCCATTTATGAACCTCCGGTGCCTTATGAGCCGCGCGCAGAACAGAGCCGGCCGGGGAAAGTGTCAATCCTTCCCCGGCCGGATAAAGTCCGAACCTACAGTGACATCGCGTACGCCATCAGGTCCACTACCCTGTTGGAGTAACCCCACTCGTTGTCGTACCAGCCGATGACCTTTGCGACGTTGCCGTCAATGACCATCGTCGCGAGGCTGTCAAAGACGCACGAGGAGTTGTCGCCGATGATGTCGCTCGATACGATCGGGTCCTCGCAGTAGTAGAGAATGCCCTTCATGGGGCCGTTGGCGGCCTTCTTCATGGCGGCATTGATCTCTTCGACCGTGGTGCTCTTCTTCAGAACGGCCACAAAGTCCGTGACGCTCGCATCCGGCACCGGCACCCGAAGCGCCATGCCGTCGAGTCTGCCCTTGAGCGACGGGATGACCTTGCCGACAGCCTTGGCCGCGCCGGTCGTCGTCGGGATGATATTAATGGCGGCGGACCTGGCCCTTCTGAGGTCCTTGTGCGGCAGGTCGAGGATCCGCTGGTCGTTGGTGTACGCGTGACACGTCGTCATCATGCCCTTATCAAGGCCGAACGCGTCGTTTAATACCTTTACCATCGGGGCCAGGCAGTTGGTCGTGCAGGACGCGTTGGAAATGATCTTGGCGTCCTTGGTCAACTCCTCGTTATTGACGCCCATGACGATTGTGGCGTCGATTTCGTCCTTGGCCGGGACGGTCAAAAGGACCTTTTTGGCGCCTGCGGTGATGTGCTTCATGCAGTCGTCGCGCTTGGTGAATACGCCCGTCGACTCGACCACGAAGTCCACGCCCAGTTTGCCCCACGGAAGGTTGGCAGGGTCTCTCTCGGCGGATATGGCGATGGTCTTGCCGTCCACGACGATGTTGTTGCCGTCGACCTTGACGGTGCCTTTGTACTTGCCGTGCGTGGAGTCGTACTTCAAAAGATGCGCCAGAGTCTTGGCGTCGGTGATATCGTTGATGTGCACCACTTCAAAATCATCGCGTTTCATCAAAACGCGGAATACGAGTCTTCCTATGCGTCCAAATCCATTGATACCGACCTTGACCTTCATCAGAAACTCCTTTCGCTTAAACGATTGCGGACTTAATACCCCACGCTGCTTGAATTGGCCCTCGGAAATAGTTATTCTATACCGCCTGAAAAATCAGTCAAGACAATTCCAATCCCCGGAGGCCGCCGTAAGGCGCTTTTGACCCTCTATTATGCCGAAAAACGACGATAAACGCGTAAACGCAGCCTTGCGCAAGTACGTCACCGACCCCGGACTCGCGCTCGGATACGACCGCTACTACGAAGACCTGGCGCTTCTCGACTTTGACACGCGCTTTCTCGCTGACGCCCTCCCGCATGAGGGGCTCGTGCTCGATATCGGCTGCGGCACCGGGCGACACATCATCACCCTCGGTGGTGCAGGAAGGCGCTTTGTCGGCATGGACCTCTCCCGGCACATGCTCGACGTCACCTGCGCCAAGCTCGAACGCGCCAATCTCGCCGCCCCTCTTGTCCGCGCCGACATGAGAGCGCCCCTGCCCTTTCGCGACGATTCGTTTGACGCGGTGGTGTGCATGTTTTCGACAATCGGGCTTATCCCGTCCGCTGCGGGGAGGGTCGCCTTTGTCCGGGAAGTGGCGCGCATCCTGCGCCCCGGCGGGACATTCGTCTTTCACGTGCACAACCGCCTCAACAACCTCCTTACCTCCTGGGGGCGGCTGTGGCTCCTGCGCACGTATACATGGGACAGGGTCTTTACCGACCTCGAGGTGGGCGACCGGGTGATGCCTACCTATCGCGGCATTAGAAACATGTTTCTCCATGTCTTTTCACCCGCGGAAGTGCGGCGGCTCATATCCGACGGTGGTCTCGAGATGACGCGCATGGCGCTCCTCAATAAAGAACGCACCGGCGAAACCCACGGCCCCTTGTGCCAGTGGCGCGCCAACGGCCTCATCGTCTCGGCGGCGAAAAGATAACGCGGGATTTCTCTGGACATACCGCTGTTGACACCGCTATTATTCGCACCCATCGGCCCTCCGAATACCCGGCCGGTGCGCAGGCAGGACGAAAAGGCGCGCAAGTAGCGGTATCTGTCGCCAGTTATCCAGTTATGACAGAGGCTTTGCCTAATGAGCAAACCAGACAATCACGGTAAGAGGCCTGGGGAGCGTGTCTTCCTTGGCAGCATGTGGATAGTTAGCGATTTTGGCCCACTGCAAAAACGATACGACAGTTTCTTGGCTACCGGCAAACCACGTTTCGCGCACTTGCTGGATGGTCTACTCCTCTACGACCGAGTCGTATTACCCACACAAGATTTCATGGTACTGACTGCCCTTATCGACGTGCTTGGCGAGAGATCTGTCCTTGATCTTCTTAATCACGATGAGCTTCGTTTTGTTCGGCTCAAGGGCTCATTTGCCTACGGTGGAAACGGTGCTGGCATCATAAGCTTCCGAATCGGACGGCGTGACACCATGGAACCTTCGTTACCTGTCTTCATGGAGACGCCTCAAGCGCTGGATGTTGCTCTCGGCGTACTCAAGCACAAAGTCGCAAGCGCGAAGTTGCGAGACATGGTGCTGGAGAACACCACGTGCATCGATGCAAATGACCTCACGGAATTGGCTGCGCAAGAAACGTACAAGGACATAATGGCATCCCCCCATCTGAATCGCTTGTTTCCTGCAGGCAGTGATCTGATCGCACTCCCTGGAATAGCCCCTAACGCTATTCGCGCCTATTCATATCTCCCAGCTGAGAACAACAAAGGCGACCTCATTGACCAGCTGCTCCTGCTTTCCACTGCCAATCTCGAGCTGAAACTGGCTGAGGTAGCAGAATGCGCGGACGCAACCACGCTTGCCCCTGTTGGGCATTTGATTCACGGCAAAATAGAGCGCGCGCTGAGGCATGAGGTTCCACTAAAACAATGGTGCCAAATCAAAGAGATGGACGACCAACCGGATGGCAATGCATACGTCCTTGATAGACCAGGTGCCGAACGCCCTGACGCACTCAGTGCGCTTATGAAAGTCCGGCGGACTAAGCACGGAATTGAGTTTCGACGGTGGTTTCATGAACATTGTCGCGGTGACACGACACAGGCTGCAAAGGCGTACGCGGACTTACTAAAACAGGTGCCCTCGATAGACCGGTGTCCAGCAAAAGTGGTAAGGTTTATCGTGACGGCTGCTGCAGGGCTGCTCGGGCCTCTTGGAAGCGCCATCGGTGCGGCGGACACATTCTTCGTGAGCAAGGTGCTGGCGGGAGCTTCTCCCAAGCACTTCTTGAACGACCTTAGGCAGGTGCACGGAAAATGATCCTTCGGAATTTCGGGACACAATACTAGTTATGTAGGCCGCAACACATTGTTTGCGCAGAAGATACGACGATGTGCCGGTGTGGCACATACAATGTAGCAGGTCAGGCAGCGTGACCGTGGCTGTGCGCGGACCTGACTCGGGACGATTCTTAATGAGAAAGGTATTCCGGGGGACATACAGTGCAGACCGAGAAAATACGGAGCATAGCGGACCTTGTGGGCGTGGTGGATGCCCTCATTAGAGATACTGAGCGGATATGGTGGTTTCGGGGTCAGGCCAAGCCGGAGTGGCATCTGTCGCCCAGCATAATGAGAGGCTACTCACGCGAACAGGAGAAGTTTTTCTCAAATGAGTTCTTCGTCCGAGCAAACCTTCGCTATGCTAATTGCCCTCCGATAGAAGACTTTGCAGGCTGGCTTGCACTTATGCAGCATTATCGTGTGCCTACACGACTTCTTGATTGGTCATACTCTCCACTTGTAGCGGCCTTCTTTGCGACAGCGTTCTTGCAGTCGAGTGCGCAAAAGGAACCCGATACAGACGCCTGCATCTGGGCGATCCAACCAAGCGAGCTTAACGCAAGCCAGGAGTTGGAGCGCTTGCTCTATCCACTTAGCGCACGGACACTCCAAGACATGATCACACCTTCGCGAATAGGCAAAGACAAAACATCCCGCGTGGCTGCAGCCATGGCGGTCGAAACTGATCTAAGAATGCTAATGCAACAGGGCGCTTTCACCGTGCACAGTTCGGAGACACCTCTTGACTTAATGGACGGCTGCGATGATTGGTTGTGCAAGTACATAATTCCTCGTGATTCGGTGAGGCGCGTCGCTTGGGAAGTGAAACTGCTGGGATGCCGACTCGGCGATGTATTCCCAGACCTCGACGGTCTTGCTGGGGAACTCACCAGCAGGCACCAGCCAGTGAATGGATAGAGATTCACGCAATATCCGCGGCGAAAAGATAACGCAGGATTTCCCTGGACATAACGCTGTTGACACCGCTATTATTCGCGCAGATGTCATACACACGAATTCCCCGGAAATCCCCAGGCCGTTAGACATCTTTCGAGGGCCTGGGGCTCTTTTATAGAGTGCGTAGTTTATTGCGGTCTTGTCAGCGGAGGTGCTGTGATGTCCGGAACGAAGTCTCTCGTCTTCGCGGTTGCCCTGGCATGTCTTTTGACGCAGTCCTGCGCTCGCGCAGTGGAAACCACATCGCCGATTGATAAACAAAGCGTCAGCGCGCAACAGGCATCCCCGGGTGGTCAGGTGAGTTCGGATATCGAGCCCGCTCTGGAGGGACCTTTGCCCCATAAGCAACATGCACAGTGCTGCAAGATGACGGCATCCACGGGGGCTGCGTGCTGCGCAGCCGGCGCCTGGACAGACGCCGTCCCTGACGCGGATGCGCTCATGAAGGACGCCGATACATTTTACGAACTGGGCCGGTACAGGGACGCGGCCGACGCGTACAGGCGCGTTGTGCGGATATACAGCGACGCGCTTGACGCTGTGGCGTCGCAGATGCCGGCGGTGACCGCCGACGCGACGGTCTCGGTCGATATCGGCGGCGGAGTGAGACTCGACTTCGTGCTTATAAAGCCGGGGACTTTCAAGATGGGCACGACCGACGGCGAGAGCGACGAGGTGCCGGTGCATGCCGTCACGATCACAAAGCCGTTTTACCTCGGCAGGGTCGAGGTCACCCAGCGGCAGTGGGTCCGGGTGATGGACACCGACCCGAGCCGATTCAAGGGGCCGGACATGCCGGTCGACTCGGTCTCGTGGTACGACTGCGAGGAGTTTCTGAAGAAACTGAACGAGATCTCCCCCGGACATGATTTCCGCCTGCCCACCGAGGCCGAATGGGAATACGCCTGCCGCGCCGGCACGACGAGCCGCTGGTGGTTTGGCGGCGACGAGATGCCTATGGAGCCGTTCGGATGGGTGGACACGACGAGCCTCAACGACCCGCACCCCGTGGGGAGGCTGCAGCCGAACCCATGGGGCCTCTATGACATGCACGGCAACCTCTGGGAATGGTGCTCGGACTGGTGGGGCCATGATTATTACGGCCAGAGCCCCTCGAGCGACCCTCAGGGCCCCGAGTACGGCGATAAGAAAGTGCTTCGCGGCGGGAGTTTCTCCAATCCCGGCCCGTACAGCCGCTCTGCCAACCGCGGATATTTCGACCCGACCGCGCGGCGAAACAATTACGGATTCCGCATCGCGTGGACGGTGAAGTAAAGGCGCGGGGAAAGTCAGCCTCACCCTGGGAAGCGAGGCCTCAAGGGGCCGTGGAGAACCCCCGGCATGACGGCTCCGGGATTACCGGTAATCACTTGCAACGCCCCAAATGCGTGATAGGATTAGCGCTCTTGTACGGCCGTGTCAATCGGGTTGCAGTGCGCTGCTCCCTCTGGCTTGGGCGAACACTGCTCCCTTGGACGCAGCGGGGAGGTCGCTATGATTCAACTCCGGACTCTACTCTTCCTTTCAATTGCTGGCATGTCGGCGCTTCTGGCCGGCGTGTCCGGCGTGGTGGCGTACTGTGACGTGCTGACTTTCAAGGACGGCGGCAGTATTGAGGGGAGCGTTGAGGAGAAAGGCGATTACTATATCGTAACGACGGGAAGCGGCAAGATGGCGTTCCCCATCGACTCCGTCGCCAAATGGGAGAAGGAGCCCGTGCCGGAAACCGCGTCGGCGGACAGCGCCGATATGCCATCAACTCCAATGGCCGCGCCCGCCGAACCCGCTACGGCGTCCGGCAAAACCGGTTCAAGACGCCGGCCCGCCCCTGTGCGCGCGCAAGCCGTCACTCAGGTCAC
>CALMGO010000299.1 GCA_937863625.1 uncultured bacterium | reverse complement strand
CGAACCCTCCATTGAGGAAATCGCCGTCGCCATGGAGTTGTCCCCGAAGCGCATCTTTTCCATCAAAAAGGCCATAAATACCTTTACCTCCATGGACCATCCTCTCGGCGACGACCCCAACCACACCGTCGCCGACCTCATCGAGGACCCCCGCTCCAACGACCCCGATTCCTATGTCCTCGACGACCACACAAAAGACATGCTTCAGAAAGGCATGTCCGCCATTTCCGAGCGCGAACAGAAGATTCTCAAAATGCGCTACGGCCTCGACGAAGGCACCCCCATGACGTTGAAGGAAATCGGCGACCACCTCGGCCTCACGCGCGAGCGTATCCGACAGATCGAAGGCGAAGCCCTCAAGAAACTCTACGAGGCTATGACCGGGGAGCAGGCCTCCTGATGTAACCCCGCCTGTGCCCCTTGAGTATACGGTATTCACCTGCAGGCACTTACGGAGGCGCAAAATGGCAGTCGATTTCCGAAAGCACATCCGCAGCATCCCCGGCTTTCCCAAGGAAGGCATCGTCTTCAAAGACATCACCCCCCTTCTCGCCGACGGCCCTGCTCTCAAGGCCGCCTGTAAGGCCATCGCCGACCACTACCGCGACAAAAAGCCCCAGCTCGTCGTCGGTGCGGAGGCCCGCGGATTTATCTTCGGCGCAGGCGTCGCGCTCGAACTCGGCGTCGGCTTTGTCCCCGTCCGAAAGCCCGGCAAACTCCCCGCAAAGACCATCCAGTACAGTTATGAACTCGAATACGGCTCCGACACGCTCACCATGCACTGGGACGCCGTCACGCCCGGCCAAAAGGTCCTTCTTGTTGATGACCTCCTTGCCACCGGCGGTACCATGGAAGCCTGCGCCCACATGGTCGAAGAGCTTGGCGGCGAGGTCGTCGGCTGCGGATTCGTCATTGACCTCACGTTTCTCCCCGGCCGCAAAAAACTCTCCGCCTACGACGTCTTCACGCTCGTCGAGTACCAGTCTGAGGAGGACGTCTGACAAGGAGTGTTGCCATGGCGCTTCTCCACAAATCGAGCCTTGGCGTCACTATTGACGCCCTAAATGACGCATTGTTTTTCCGGCGTCGTACAAGCGCCACTGACCGCCTCTCGGCCGCGCGCTGGATCGCCTCCCGCCAGGGGCTCCCCGGTTCCTATAGCAATATGTTTGCCCCCACTGAGCGCGACTTCACCGACGGCATCACCTTCTTCACAGGCGAGACCATAAAGACCGGCGCCGGCACGAGCCACATCCTCGGTGAAGAGGCCTGCCGGGCCTTGAAACTCCTTGCCCCGCGGGACGCCGTTGCGCGCCGTGCCTTCGATGCCGCCGTTGCCGGCATTTCCGACAGGCTTGCCCCGTCTGATGTGTCCAGGTCCGGCCGATACTGCTGCTTCAAGTGTACCGTCGCCCTCTGGCGCAATCTCGCCTCAGGCGCCCTCCCCGACTTCACGCGCGCCCTCGCGCCCGGCATGAAGTTGCTCCGCTCTGCCCGCGCCGATAATGGCCGCTGGCATGGATTCCCCTTCTACTATACGCTCCTTGCCCTTCTTGAGATCGATACCCCGGCAGCGCGCGCTGAGCTTCGCCACGCCGCCCCCGCTTGCCGTCGCGCCCTGAAAAGCGTCAAAGGAAACGGCAAATACGCCATCCGCCGCCGCGCCCTCGCCGAACGCGCCCTGGACAAAGTCTGACCGCCGCGCGTGGCAGAACGTTGATTCCCGGTCCCCCCGCTGTATAATTGCCGCCAGCAAGCCGAATTGGGTGCGCCCGTAGCTCAGTAGGATAGAGCGGCGGTTTCCTAAACCGCAGGCCACAGGTTCGAATCCTGTCGGGCGTACCATTTTATTTCCCCGCCGCGGTTAACTGCGACTCCCTCGCCACACATCTAATCCTTTGTCATTGCCACTACTCCCGTTATAATCTCTTCCCAAGAGCGCCTTTGCATCGTTTCGAGTCGCGAGGAGGAGTAAAGCCCCCATGACCCACAGAACCGCAAGAGGCATCCTCAACCTGTCTTGTCTGCTTTTCCTTCTCGCGCTGGCCCCCTTGCACCTATGCGCACAGCAGGCCCCCTCCCCGCCCCCTGAGGTTACAAAGGACACCGTTAACGCCGCCTTTGACCGCATGCTCGCAACAGAGGGGCTGACCGACGACCTCAAGGCCGCCGTCGAGGACTTCCGCCTGCGCGCCGCCGAGCAGATCACCCTTGCCGACGCTTCGCAATCGGCCGCCTCCGCACTCGACGCCCAGACCGCTGAGGCTCCCGCCCGCCTGGCCGCCGTAAAGGCCGAACTCGCTGCGCCTGTCTCTGACGCCCCTCCCGTCGTACCCGCCGACGCGGCGCTTGCCGATCTTGAGCAGACAGCCGCACAGGCCGAGGCCGAACTGGCCTCCGCGCAAAAAGAAGTCGCCGACCTTGACGCCGAATTCGCCCGCAGGACCGACCGGCGCAACGTTGTCCCCGGGTTACTTGTCGCTCAGCAAAAGGCCCTCGCCGACATTGACCGCGACCTCGCCCTGCCCGCGCCTCCCGATGAGGCCGAGGTCCTCACCGCCGCCAGGCGCGCGTTTCTGCAGGCACAGAGGCTTGCAACCACAGCCGCCGTATCCGCGCTCGAAAAGGAAATCCCCTCCTATGTCAGCCGAGGCGAACTCTTAAACGCCCGTCGCGATCTTGCCGCCCGAAATCTCACCCGTTCCGACAAGCTCGCCAAGGCCTGGCGCGACATAGTCGCCGAACGCCGCAAGCAGGAGGCTCAGCGCGCCGCTCGCGACGCCGACGAGGCCCGTAAGGCCGCAGCCCTCGCCCATCCGGGAATCCTCAAACTCGCCGAGGACAACGCCGACCTCGCCTCCCGCCGAAACGACCTTGCCGCCAAGATCGCCCTTGCCAACCGCGAGTTTGACCAGGTTACAAAGACTCTCGCTTCCGTAAACGACTCCATGGCGAGCGTCCAGGCCAAGGTCCAGGCCGCAGGTCTCACCCGCGCCGTAAGCGTCTTCTTGAGAAAGCAACTCGCCGACCTCCCCAACACGCGCACTCACCGCGCCGCCATCGCCGCCCGGCAGAACGAGATTTCCGACTCCGCGTTGCAGTTGCTTGAGCTCCAGGATGAGCGGTCCGCCCTTACCGACCTGCCCCAGAACGTCGCCGACGTCATGAAGCTTGTCGTCCCCTCTATCTCCGATGAAGATAGAAAAGACATTCAGGATACCATGGAGTCGCTCTTTTCCACGCGCCGCCAGTACGTTCAGTCGCTTCTCGATGACCTCAATATCTACTTCGCCAGACTCGTCGACATTGACATATCCGAGCAGCAGCTCATCTCCAGGGTCCTCGAGTATGAGACGTTCATCAACAAGAATATCCTCTGGTTCCGAAGCGCCGCGCCTTTTGCCCTTTCGGACCTGCAGCATGCAGTCGAGGCCGCCTCATGGATTACGCACTTTCATTCATGGGGCCTCGTCGGTACGACTCTCCTGCAGGACCTCTCTTCAAACGCCATCCTCTACGTGCTGGCGATACTCGGTTTCGCCGGGCTATTCTTCCTTCGCCGCAGGCTCCTCGTCGCTCTTCATAATATCTCCTCTCTTACCACGAGGGCCTATACGGACAGATTTCGCCATACGCTTGCCGCCTCCGCCATAACAGTTGTCCTTGCATCATTCTGGCCGCTCGTCATTGTCTTCCTGTCCATGAGGCTTGCTTCTGCGAGCGAGGATATGGAGTTTTTGAAGGCAGTCTCAACCGCTCTGCGCGCGACTGCCGGCATATTCTTCGCCGCTGAGATTGTTCGCCAGACATGCCGCGCTGACGGACTGGCGGACGCCCATTTCCAATGGCGCTCGGCCGGGCTCGCCATGCTCTCCCGCAACATCATGCGCCTGCTATTCGTGCTGCTGCCTTGCGTCTTTGTCTTTTCGATGCTCAACTACCAGCAGGAAAACGACGCGTGGAAGGATTCCCTCGGCCGCATCGCCCTCGTGCTTGGACTCTTGTCCGCGGCCCTTTTTGCGCAGAGGGTTCTGCGTCCCAAAGGCGCCCTCATGCATGACGTCCTGCTCCGCAACCCCATTGGCTGGCTAAGCCGCCTCCGGTACCTCT
>CALMGO010000298.1 GCA_937863625.1 uncultured bacterium | reverse complement strand
CTCGTCCCTTCCGAGCGCCTCGGCCCATATCCGGGCAAGCGCCTCTTCAACCGGCGTGCGTGGCATGAGAAACTCATCGCCGCGGATAGCGTCGTCCGGGGCAGGCAGGGCCGCGCGGTCGACCTTGCCGTTTGGCGAGAGCGGCATCGAATCGAGCACCACACAGGCGGCAGGGACCATGTACTCGGGGAGCCTTGCCTCCAGAAAGCGCCTGAGGTCTGCGGCGGACGGTTTCGCTTGCCTGTCTGCCGTGACGTAGGCAACGATGCGCTTTTCGCCGGGGCGGTCCTCACGGCAAAGCGCAACCGCCTCGCGAACCGATGGATGTCCGGCAAGCGTCGCTTCAATTTCGCCAAGCTCAACGCGGAAGCCGCGAATCTTGACCTGGAAATCCGTGCGTCCGAGAAACTCGATATTGCCATCGCCAAGTCGTCTCACAAGGTCGCCGCTCCTGTAAATGCGCGCGTCACCTCCGGTAAACGGGTCTGGGATAAATCTCTCGGCCGTGAGTTCGGGCCGGTTGAGATACTCTGTCGCCAGGCCGTCGCCGCCGATGTAGAGTTGGCCAGGGACCCCTACCGGGATCGGCTGGAGTCCGCCGTCGAGGATATAGACGGTGGTATTGGCAATGGGCCTGCCGATCGGTATTGAACGAATCTCCGCGGCAAGCGTCTTCGGAATCGTGTAGCAGCACGTAAACGTCGTGCTCTCGGTCGGCCCGTAGCCGTTGACAAGCCGGGTGGCCGGAAGTTTGTCGAGCGCCCTCCGCACGTGCGGGACGGAGAGGGCTTCGCCGCCGGTAAGAAGCTCGTCGAGACTCGAGAGTATCTCCGGGGCCTGGTCGATAACAGCATTGAAGAGCGACGCAGTGAGCCAGAGGCTCGTGACGCCGTGGCGCCTCAGAGTGTCCCCGAGTGTCGGGATGGAAGGGACACGCTCGGGGAATATGACCAGACGCGCCCCGTGAAGGAGCGCCCCCCAGATCTCCCACGTGGACGCGTCGAAGGAAATCGGCGCCAACTGCAGAAACGTACGCGTCTCGTCCATCCGGGCGTACTCGGCGCCGAAGAGAAGCCTCACGACGGCGCGGTGCGGGATGACGGCACCTTTGGGCAGCCCCGTCGAGCCTGAGGTGTATATTACGTATGCAGGGTCGGCGGCGGACACCTCGACGTCCAGGTTCGCATCGCTTTCATGCTCGTCAGCCGCAGTGTCTTTCTCGAGCGGGATAATCATCGCTTTCGTGACGGGGAGGGTTTTGCGGAGACGTTCGCTTATAACAAGAAGCCTGATCCCAGTGTCCTCGATCATGAAGGCGAGCCGTTCGGAAGGATACGACGGGTCGAGCGGCACGTACGCGGCGCCGGCCTTAAGAATCGCGATCATCGCGACAATCATCTCCATCGAACGATCGGCACAGAGCCCGACGAAATCACCCTTTGCCACGCCGGCCTTCGCGAGGCGTCGCGCGAGGCGGTTGGCGCGGGAATTCAGGTCGCCGTAGGGGAGTGTGTCGTCGCCAAAGATGAGCGCTACCGCATCAGGTCTCCGAGCCGCCTGATCTTCGAAAAGTCTATGAACCGCGCCGTCGCGCGGGTAAGGGACTTTGGTATCGTTTAGCTCCACCGTCAGAAACACGCGTTCGGCGTCGGAGAGAAGTGGCAGGGTCGAG
>CALMGO010000297.1 GCA_937863625.1 uncultured bacterium | reverse complement strand
CAACTGGTTTGCCCGTGAGATGCACAGCGCATCGACCTCTGGGACGTTCGACGAAAAGAGGGCCCGGATTGCCGATCTCCTCGCGCCTGAGTCGATTACTATGGAACTCAAGAATCACACTAAAGACGGAATCTTGTCGGAGATGACTGATATGCTTGTCCATGCCGGAAGGGTCGCTTCCGGGCCGACGCTGCTGACGGCCCTGAGGGATCGCGAAAAGCTCTGCTCCACCGGTGTCGGCCGCGGCATATCCTTCCTGCATCCGCGACATGTTATTACTGACATTGCAAAGGAGCCGGTGCTTGCGTTCGGACGCTCCGCAAAGGGGGTCGATTTCGACGCCGTCGATGGGGAAAAGGTCCACTTCTTCTTCCTCGACTGCGCCCCCAGCGAGAGAATGCATCTGGCAATGCTGGCCCGGTTGGCCAGGCTCCTTGCTGACGACAACCTCTTGGAAAAGTTGCGCGCGGCCGCAACGCCCGAAGACGCCATCCGCGTCATCCGGCAGGCCGAAAACGCCCTCGCCCCTGGCGAGAGTGTGAACTGACAAGGTAGAAATGACTGCGAAGGCCTCAGGCCTTCAACATAAAAGGAGTACAAAGATGATGGATGGAATGTTCATATTCGGGATACCGATGATAATAGAGACGCTCGGCGGTCGAAACGATGTCCCGGCCGGTGCCGGGAAGGCCGACAGCGATGATTCGGTCGAAGTGGCGGGCGATGTAACGCGGGCGTACGTTCTTACGATGCTTGCAACTGGAACGGCAAACGCCTCGGGCATGGGCAGTTGGGGTAACCTCTGGTAGTACCAACGCCTTAGCCGGCAGCGTCCCGTCGAAGCACCTCGTGGTGTCCGCGTGACACCTGAAAGGCGGTAGAGCGCATATGGCTCCTGACGCAAAATTGCGGCTGGCTGAGATTGTGCCCGAAACTAACGTCGTCCCTGAACTCAAGGCCACAAAAAAGGAAACCGCCATAAAGGAGCTTGTGGCCGCCCTTGCCGCCGCAGGCTGTATCCCCAAGGCAAAGGCAAAGGAAGTAACCGAGGCCGCGCTCGCAAGGGAAAAGCTCGGCTCCACCGGCATCGGAAGAGGCATAGCAGTCCCGCATGTAAAGGTGCCTTGGATTGCAAAGCCCGTCGGAGCCCTCGGAAAGGCCGACGCGGGAATCGACTTCGCCAGTCTTGACGCGGGGCTCACGCGCTCGGTCTTTCTTTTCGTCTCGCCGAGCGAAACGCCCGAAATGCACGTTGCATTGATGAGCAGGTTTGTAACGCTCATCAGAAAACCGGACTTCGTGAATTTCCTCGCCCAGACCAACGGCCGGAAGGAGCTTCACGACTTCCTCAAAGAAGTCGACGAGTGGTAGAATTCGCGCCGCCTGTCTTCGTCGCCGGCGCCCTGACTGGAAAATCGCGGCCTTTTTCTCGGGCCGTCAAATAAACGCGCCCCTGGCGCGTATATAAGGTTGATGAGCCTTAAAAATGCAATCGTCTCATTGCGCAAGGCCTCAACCAGGTGTCCCCAGACGGACACCGCCTCCTTTCTCACGTTGTGGGGCCGCACAGAACCATCCCCGGGATTCACAACTGCCGGCCCCGCAATTTTTATTTTCAGGCCCCCTACCTGTTGACTTCCCCGCCTTGTTTGTGGTAGAGTACCCCCTGTTTACGGAAACCCTGTTACATTTGGTGTCGTGCGCGTTAAATGCAGAAGTCGCTCCAACTCAAGGCCCCCGCCAAGCTAAACCTTTTCCTTGAGGTCACGGGAAAGCGTCCGGATGGATTCCACGCCCTTGAAAGCGTGTTCCAGACCATATCTCTCTACGATGACATCACCATTTCTCTAAGAGACTCCGAGCGCGTCGATTTCTCCTGCCGCCCGGAGTCCCTCCAGACCCCCGACAATCTCGCCGTTAAGGCCGCGGAGGCCTTCTTCACCGCAACCGGCCTCCAGGCAGGCGTCCATATCTCGCTCGAAAAAGGCATTCCCGCCCAGGCCGGCCTCGGCGGAGGGTCCAGCGATGCAGCCGCAGTCCTGAAGGGGCTAAACGACCTTTTCGACCGCCCCCTCGACAAAAGCGCCCTCCTCACCCTCGGCGCCTCTCTCGGCAGCGATGTGCCGTTTTTCATCTGCGGAGGCACCGCCCTCGTCACCGGCCGCGGTGAGTTCGTCGAGCCCGTCAAGGCCGACACCCCCTTTGATTTCCTCGTTTTCTTCCCCGGTTTCGGGGTTTCCACCGCGGAAGTCTACAAAAATCTAAGATTGAATTTGACAGAAAAACGAAACAGCGCTAAGGTATTACTCGCATTATTGGCATCTGGGAGTCTTGAGGCTGCTGGGGAGCACTTCTTTAACCGCCTGGAGCAAGCCGCATTTGCGTTGGATAGTCGCCTCGTTGAGGCGAAGACTGTGATGCAAAATTCCGTCGGCGATGCCGGCGTTATGCTGTGTGGAAGCGGAGCATCATTGTTCAGCGCGTTTGCGGATCATGATAGAGCGCATGAAGCTTACAGGATTCTAAGGGGGAGGGGCATGGGAGTTGCGTTCCTTGCCCAGAGCATCCGGGAAACAGGCAGTGCCTGGGGCGGGAAAGGAGACAGCCGTGGAGATTTCTGAGGTTAAGGTCAAGTTGATGGGTGCCCGCTCGGATAGGCTAAAGGCCTTCTGCAGCGTCACCATAGACAAGGAGTTTGTCATCCGTGACCTTAAGATTATCGAAGGTACCAACGGCATGTTCGTTGCCATGCCGTCCAGGAAGATCACTGACAAGTGTCCCACTTGCAGTGGCAAAAACCACCTGCGTGCCAAGTTCTGCAACGAGTGCGGCAGCAGGCTCAACGAAAACAGGGCCGGAAGGGACGTCGAGGGCCGCAGCAAGCTGCACGCGGATATCGCCCACCCGATTAATTCCGCCTGCCGCGAGCGGATGCAGAAAGCTATCGTCGTCGCCTACGCCGAAGAGACCCAGCAGGCCCAGTTGCCCGGCTACAAGCCCAGTTATGATGAAGAGTTCGATGATATTGATTTCGTCGAGCCGCAGGTGACCTCCCACGCCTCCGAGAGGCATGCAGCAGCCGCGTCGGTCGTCGATGACGAGCCGTCCGCTGAAAAGATCGACGATGACATGGAGACGGAGAGCGCCTCGGAAAGTGATTCATTCGGAGCGGGTATTTTCTGAGCGTCCGCTTTCGACAGCCCTTTGTTTCGGTGATGTTCGCCATGGAATGGTTCTCTCGCTTGCTGAAAGGTAGGCTGTTTTGACTAAGAAAGGCGCTGAGATACTCCGCGACGTCCTTGTCAAGGAAGGCGTCGAAGTCATCTTCGGATATCCGGGCGGCGTTTTGCTCCCGGTATTTGATGCCCTCTACGAAGGCCCCATAAAGGTCGTCCTCACTCGACATGAACAGGGTGCCGCGCACGCCGCCGACGGCTATGCCCGCGCCACCGGCAAAATCGGCGTCTGCCTCGCCACCAGCGGCCCCGGCGCCACCAACCTCGTCACCGGAATCGCCACTGCCGCCTTCGACTCCGTTCCCATGCTCGCCCTCACAGGACAGGTCAGGACCAACCTCATCGGCAACGACGCCTTCCAGGAGGCCGACATCACCGGTATCACCCGGCCCATTACAAAGCACAACTTCCTCGTCCGCGACGTCAAAGACCTCGCCCGTACCCTGCGAGAAGCCATTCATATCGCCACCTCCGGCAGGCCCGGTCCCGTTCTCGTCGACCTGCCTCTCGATGTCTCCACCGGCGTCTGTGACGGTGATATACCCGAG
>CALMGO010000296.1 GCA_937863625.1 uncultured bacterium | reverse complement strand
AAAACCCCCGCCGCAAAGAGCCCGCGCGGCACGTGAATGATGTCCACGCCTTTTGTCGCGGCCAGGGCGATAAGTAGCGAAAGCCACACAAATGCCGCCGCAGCGCTCACGTAGTTTCTCGCCGCGTCACGTTTGGCGGCCGCCCTGTATAGAAACGCCAGTAGCGTCCAGCACGTGACCACAACGGCAATGATAGCATATTTCATGGAGCCTTCTTCCGAAAAGGGGAGGGGGCTTACCTTCTTCGAGTCGTCACGTGAATTGTAGAAAGGCCGCCCAAATCCGCAAGGTCACTTCCCACAAGTCGCCGTGCTTACTCGGGAAAAACGGGGACTGGCTCTGGAGCCCTTGTTGCTGCATCTTGCGCACCTGGCCTTCGAAGCCTTGGCGGAGTAGGCTTGTGCTTTCCCGATAGTGCCCGTCCCCGCTTTTCCCGCAGTTTCACCAAAGGAACTTGCCGTGCGCGATCACTCCCCGGCAGGGGAGGGCCCGTACTTCTCCCAGCACTCCTCAAACACCTTCGTTCCCGACAGGACGCTCTTTCCGCTTGTCGCATCTTCGACTACGACCTTAAATGGGACCCACGGTGGCGTATGCTCATCGGTCTTGACCGGCAGTTGCGATAGTGTGAACATGCGGCTTCTTGTCCATTGCCGGAAGTAGTCTTCCCGCTCCTCTTTCCAGCTTAGTTGATATCGTAGTTCGTGGTCCGTCTGGACGCGTGGCAACCCCTGTGTGACGACGTTGTGGAGTATCGTATACACAAGCGCTCTGTCCGGAGCGCTAACCCGCTGGACGCCGCCTGTTACTCCCGGTCTGCCTTCGTCAGGATACAGGCTCACGAGACTCCTCTCAGGTTCCTTCTCGTCGTAGAGAATAACACGAATGTCCCCCTTCGATGCTCTGTATCCGACGGGAATGGCCATAACGACCTGCCCGGTCTTTCTCCATTCCGCGGCCTCCACCGCGATCTGCCGCCAGTTAAGATCCCCCATGCCCGGCTCTAGTTCCGTGCCGCGGCCTATGCCGCCGATATCCACGCCGTACCATTCATTTATTGTGCTCACCATCCCGAGGATGCACGGCCAGAGCCGCCCGTAATCACGCGCCTCGGTTATGAATCCCATCATCACGTCTGTTGCCTCTTCATGGTCGTACTTCTCCATGAGAAGCCCCAGCGCCTGCTTGAATGAGTCTTCGTCAGCAAGCGCGAAGTCCGGCGTTATGACAGTCGGCAAAAGCGCTTGCGCTTCCGTGAATGCTTCCGCATCCCTCTCTGCGTCCTCTTCCCGCAGCCCGTTTACAAGTATCTCCCGCGCGACAATTTCCCTGGGCCAGTCGGGCCTCTCCCCAAGCGCAACTTTCGCAGCGTCCATGCCCAGCGCCCTCCACCACAGCCACGGCCTGTCATCCGCCGCCATTCTGACGAGGATGTCCCGTGCCGCCTGGCCTCCGTTTGTAGCGACGCTTTCCGCAAGGTATGGCGCGCAGTTTGCCGCCTGAGATTCGAACAAGAGCCTCCCGACCCGCTCGACACGTGCGTCATCGCATTTCCAGCCGTTTTCTTGGAGCGTCCAAGCCACCTGTGCGCTTGCCCAGCGAGGGCCGCTTTCTATTATGTCGAGCGCGCCGTCCACGAACGCATCCGTATCAAGCCGCAACCCGCAGGCTACCCCTGTCGCACGGACTTGCATGCTGCGTTCTGCTGCCCACTTTCCAAAGACCTCTTTGAGCAGCGCCCGCTCATCCGACGTCAAATCACGCTCTCCATACCCTTCTATGAGATTAATGAGTGCGGCATTGGCAAAGAGAATGCTGCTGCCCCGGATGACATCGACAACCGGGAGCACTTCCTCCCCGGAATTGAATTGAAGTGACCGTGCCTCCTCCCACTTTTCCTCCGCCAGTCCCAGCCGCGCCGCCATCTCGTCGAGATACTCCGGGTACTCCCTCTCCGGCTTATCAGGGTATGCCACCAGGATGTTATGAAATGTCTTCTCCCGCGCCGTCTCGCCTATTGTGATAGTGCCTATGTCTTCAGGCGCCGTGCCGAACAGTCGGTACTCCAGGACCTTACCTGACCCCATGCCGGTCGTGCCGCCGTTTTGTGACACGAGCCTCGTTTCTTGCCGGTCGTACACGACCATTTCATTCGACTTGGTCTCTTTCGTGCCTGGCGTGAACGTGAGACGAGTCCCCCACGTGCCGCCGTTTTCATGATACTCGCTTATGCTGAGAGTCGCGCGCGCGTCTTCCTCTGCCGCGACGCTTCCGCCCGCCGCAAACGGTCCCTCAAAGACATATGTCGCTTCCCCCCTCGGTCCCCTGTAATAGCGAAGCGTCAGGTCAACGCTTTTTACCTTATGTGTCTTCGTGGCCGGCAAGAACTGTCTAAGAAATGGTACCGCCGCAAATCGCTGCGTCGTATATTTCTTTTCCACCCATGTACGAGGCGTGAAAACACGCTTGCCTTTGGAGAAGTCCTCCTCGTTGAAGACGAAGACCGGAAACCGGGGGCTTGATTCGCCGTCGGGAGAGCACTGAATATCTAGCGAGAAGATGATATTCTCCCCCTCATCCTCCAGTTCAAAGAGAAACCGCCGATACAGTTTTCCTTTGAAAATCATCTGCGGCCAGTTGAAATCACCATACGTATCGCCGATTATCTTCCCGCTCGCATCCCGAATATCTGCGCTCTCCTCCGGCCACACCCCCACCAGCCGTATGTCGAGGTCATCACCCGTCGCCTCACCGGGCGCATAGCGCGCCCCCGAGTGAAATGCACTAACGACAATGAGGCCGACAAAAAGTGCGACTATGACAGCCGCAAGGACCAACACCTTGCGCCTGCCCGTGCTCTCCGCCTCTTCCGGCATGGATGCCCCCCTTGCCTGTAAGCCCATTCATCTACTTCGTTTTGACTACTCCAACCGCCGCGAGCCACGCCGCGGCGAGCACCGCATGCCCCGCCGCCGACGGATGCACTCCGTCCGGAAGGTAAAATTCCACCGACGGCCCCGACTCGACCGCCGCCCACATGCGGTCTCTTGCCGGTACCAGTATCGCGCCGTACTTATTCGCAAACTCCTCTATCGCCGCCGCATATTCTCCGCACATGATGTTTGATTCATGGGCAGCATCGGCGTCCACCGTCGTCGGCGTCATTAGGATGAGTTTAATCCCCGCCTCAGCCGCCGAGTCGAGCATCTTCTCGACATTGGCCTTGTAATCCGGCAGGTCGACCCACGTATCCAGATGGTCAAACTTCCTCCAGATATCGTTCACGCCTATCATGACCGACACGTGCGTAGGCTTGAGGTCGAGAGTATCCGCCTGCCACCTCTTCAACAGGTCCGAGCTCCGGTCCCCGC
>CALMGO010000295.1 GCA_937863625.1 uncultured bacterium | reverse complement strand
CTTCGCCGGCCTTTTCATTCTCTCTACTCTCCTTGCTCTTCTAATCCCCGCAACTCGTCACAAGCACGAGGAGGCCCCCTGACGTGCCCGGCTATATCCTCGCGGTTCTTTGCGCCATTGGAGCTCTCGGCTATCTCTTTATTGTCCTGCGGGCTGTCGGCGCCTTCCGTCCGTTGCGCCTCGTCGCCCCCTCGTCATGGACCGCCCGCCATTCAGTAGGTATCTTCTTTCTTTATCTTCTTCTCATGGCGGCAGCGGCCGTCCTGAGCGCCGAGACTGCCCATGCGCTCAATATCGCCGACTCCTCCGGGCGCTACCTCGTCGTTCAGTTTGCCTTCACCTACGCCCTGACCGCCGTCGCTATTGTTGCTGTCTTCTTCGTAGCGAGCAGGGGAGCTTTGCCGCTTGAGGCATTAGGCTTTCGCTCTGCTTCGTTTGCTACCTCTCTAAAGAGGGGCTTCGCCCTGTTCCTTCTCTATCTCCCTATGCAGATACTCATCCCGTTTCTTATAGGCCTCGCCTGGAACGCAGTTACAGGTCATTACCCCGAGGAGCAGGAGGCGGTCAGACTGATTGAGACCGCTTCGCCGGCGCTCCTGGCCGTTATCGCCGTGGCCGCGTGCATTCTCGCGCCGTTTTTTGAGGAGGTCATCTTCCGCGCTTTCATCCAGCGGGGTCTGGAGACGACTTTTGGCCCCGGTTTCGCCATTGTCATAACAACGGCGCTTTTCTGCGGCATACACGAAGGCATCGCTGCAAAGATCGCCCTCGTACCGCTCGCGCTTATTCTCTCCCTTGCCTACCACCGCTCGCGCGACATCGTCGCCAATATCACTTTTCACGCCCTCTTTAACGCCGCCAGCCTCGTCGTCGCCGTCCTGTCGCGCCGCTAATCCCTTGATTTGGCAGCCCTTGCCCCGTAGAATGCCAAAACCTACGGACCGTTACCGATTGGATATCACAATGCCGAAATCAAATGCAGCGCCCGCGCTTTCTCCCAAAGAGCAACTCGAAGTCCTCCGCAGAGGCGTCTTCGAGATTGCCTCCGAAGAGGAGCTCCTCTCCAAGCTCACCGCCTCCGCGGCTTCGGGTAGGCCTCTCCGCGTCAAACTCGGCGTCGACCCCACCAGCCCCGACATACACCTCGGTCATACCGTCGTCCTGAGAAAGCTCCGCCAGTTCCAGGACCTCGGTCACCAGGGGGTCCTCATTATCGGCGACTACACCGCCCTTGTCGGCGACCCTTCCGGCGCCAATAAAACCCGCCCAATACTCACGGAGGACCAGGTTAACGCAAACGCCCAGACCTACCTCGACCAGATTTCAGGCATCGTTGACACCTCGTCGCTCGAAATAGTCCGCAACGGCGATTGGTTCCGCGACCTCACCTTCAAAGGCGTCCTCGAACTCGCAGCCAGCATGACCGTCGCCCGCATGATGGAGCGCGACGATTTCGCCAAACGCTGGGCCGCCCATCAGCCCATTTCCATGCACGAACTGCTCTACCCGCTCATGCAGGGATATGACTCGCTCATGGTTCGCGCCGACGTTGAGCTTGGTGGCACCGACCAGACCTTTAACCTCCTCGTCGGCCGCCAGCTCCAGCGCGACAAAAACCTCTCCCCCCAGGTCACGCTCACCATGCCCATTCTTGTCGGACTCGACGGCAAGGACAAAATGAGCAAATCCAAAGGCAACTACATCGGCGTCTCGGAAGCCCCCGGCGACATGTTCGGCAAGGTGATGTCGATTGCCGACGAATTGATGGAAAACTACTTCCAACTCCTGACCGACATGCCCGAGCCCGATTACCGCAAGATTCTCTCCGCCGCTAATCCCCGCGACGCCAAGGTCGCCCTGGCCCGTACGATTGTCGCCGCCTACCATTCGGAGACTGCCGCCTCGGCCGCAGCCGAAGAGTTCGACCGGGTATTCAGCCGTCACCAACTCCCCGAAGACATGCCGGATATCGATGTAAAGCGCGCCTCCCTCGAAAACGGCGCCGTCTGGATAATCACCCTCATCGCCGAGGCCGGTTTTGCCGCCACCAACAGTGACGCCCGACGCCTCGTCGCACAGGGAGCCGTTACTATTGACGATAACCGCATCGAAGACGTCGCCGCAAAGGTGCCCCTCACAGGCGGCGAGGTCCTTAAAGTCGGCAAGCGCCGCTTCGGACGCATCCGTCTCGTCTGACCTATACTTCAATGCGTGTGACGGCCACCTTTGCCTCGTCGCAGTTGCCCAGCCCCCGCCTGGCCGCCGTCATGATGTGCACAGGCTCTCTGCCCGCGTCCGCCAGTGACTTGTATCCCATGTCCTTCCGCAGCGTCTCTATCTCGCGCCACCCGGTCGCGTCGACAGCCACAGGGTCGCCCCCTGCGATTACGCCGGCGTACGCGTATGACCCGTCCTGCCTGTATGCCGGTCCGCCGTCGGCCTGCGCCGTCAGTGCATCGATTACGACCAGCCGCAGTTTGCCCCGGATATATTGCGACGCCGAGATGTCGGCTATATAAGGGTCGCAGCCGTTGTCGTGATACTTATTCGGGTTGTGAATAACGCCGTAGAAATTCTTCATCCCCAGCGACACGCCCGAAAGATCATGGTCCTTCAGCACCGGCACGTTCACAATCGCCGTCGCAAAATCCGTCACTATCCTGCTCCACAGCGACCCCGTCTCTCCCGCCGTGATTATCCGCCCGCCATAGCCGAATTCGGCGCTGTCCGTCCCAGTGCAGCGCACGCCCGTCGCCGCCGTGCCAACTGTGTAGCCCGCCCGACCCATCTCGCGCTCCATCCGGTCAAATACGACGATATTTCCGCCGGCCACTCCCGCCGCGAGTAACCCCGCCACCACCGCCTCCGCCACGCTTCTGTGCGTCGATAGCCTCGCCCCCGCAAGTGTATTCACCTTTATCGCCACACGGTCGCCCGGCAAGAAGAGGCCCTTCCACGCCTCGTCGGCCGTCTTCGTCTCATGGACGCTCGTTATGGCGGCATCTACAAGTTGCTTAACTGTGTCCGCCTTCACATCAGCGTCTTTCCCTATGCTCTCCTTCGCGCGTGCTATGGCCACGCGACTTCCCGCCTTGCCCTCTCCGCCCGCGAGCGCCACGGGAAGCATTCCCGCCACGCCTGCCGCTCCCGCCGCCTTGAGAAATGTCCTTCTCGTCCAGTTGTCGATCACCGGCTACTCCCCTTCGCCAAAGACCTCAGCGCTGAATATCTCGATTGTCGTCTTCGGGTCCTTCCACATGTCGCTTGGCATGCCCGCCTTCCGGCACGTCTGCTGCAAAAACTCCTCCCTTGCCCACCCGTACTCAGTCGCCACCTGCGGCAGCAGAAGCCCCCTGTACGCGCCCCTTGTCA
>CALMGO010000294.1 GCA_937863625.1 uncultured bacterium | reverse complement strand
GCCGTAAGGATCAAGCAGGCAAAGCGCGCGGTGGTAGTCCTCATACTTTGCACGAGTGAAGACACGGTCAATGAGGATAGCATTGCAGTCCTCTTCGTACACAAAAACGTTCCTGCGGTCGTCCGCCAGTTCCCGCAGCAACCCTGCCTTGTTCTTGTCCAAGTCAATGAAGTGAAACTCCTTGAAACAGGACCCTATCTCCATGGCTATGCAGGGACTGCCCTGAATCTTCTCTCCTGTCCTCTTGGATAGGTGTTCGCCTGCGCCTGCAAATGCGTCGATGTATATGCTGCTGATTCTCGGGTAATTCTTCAGGATAGCAGCGTAGGCAGCCGTGTATTCCCTCAGGATATCCAGTTTTATCTCAGTCCAATAGCCGACCTCATCCAGCTGTGGTGTGTCCATACGCCCCCCATTTCATATGTGCGGCACAGAGAAGCCCTCGAGTCAGAGGAAACGCCATTATATCCTTTATTGATATATGACCACAAGTTTTTAGCAACGCGAATTAACAACCCATCGAGGCGTAACAGGTAATGTGTCTCCGCGATAGGTACCGAGGTTGCGTCGGCCATTTGCGCTACGTTCCCGCAACTAGCGGGTATCATAACACCCAGCGTTAGTCTGGTGTACGGAGACAGCTCAGGTCTCGACACGCGGATTACGAGTGCCGCTGGAGAGCACATCATCGGCATACGGTCTTTGAGCACCGGTTCCTGGAATCCGGACTAGGTGAGGTATGAGGCGATAAAGCTCTACACGTCATCTATTGCACATGATTCGGAGAGTTCGTCCAGGAAGTCGAGCTTGAGGTATTTGACCAAGGCGGCTACTTCGCTGAGGCGCGTTCGTAATGCGCCGAAAGGAATATACCTGCACATTTCCGACATAGGGGGTTTCAACCTGGAGAAGGTTGGGCGGTTGATCTCGGATATGACTTTGTCGCGTCTTTCTTCTGGGGCGACTATGAAGAGAGGCATTGAGATGTTTGGCTGCATCGTGATAAGGTCGGAGAGCCGGAGCAATCCAGAGTAGATCAAGGAGGTGTTTTCTACTTCGAATGCTGCGGCGATAGCGTTTCCTTGGAGCCAGAGGACGTCGATAAGCTCAATTGTCTTCATGGTGGCGGCATCGAATTGCAGGGGAAGCGAGGACTTCATGCGGGGGATGCTGGCGATTGCGGCGCCGTTATATTCGCGGTTGCGGTCGTTGCGGGCAGCCCAGACTTCCAGGCCCATTTCGCTGCCAAGTTTCAACAAGAGATATTGCATCTCGGTATGAGGCTGAGGTGCAGTCTCAAGATCGGTGGGTTCGGGGCCTGACTCCAGGTGGTCTGTGTCTGGGACAGTCACGGGTGGACCGTCCTTGGGCTGGAAAATGCGGGGGACTCGGGTGAGCTTGTCTTTGTCGTAGGGCCGAGGCACTGGGTTGGCTTTCGCTTCAAAGAGTGCTGTGATGATGGCCTCTCCGTCCTCGACGCGTATTTTGTTGGGGGAGCCTCGAAAGTGGCCGGTCCAAGCGTTCGGGTTTCTCAGGTTCTTGAAGAAGCTCAGTTGGTCGCGCATGCTCACGACCGGTATGGCCGTGTCGAAGTCGAGGGCGACAACGGTCTTGACGGGCAAGCGGCTTGGGAAGTCCTTATCTTTCCAGATAGGGGTGGTGTCATCAAATGGTGGGCCGGTGACCTCGATGGCTCCGATCCAACGAGAAATGCCTGTTACATAGCAAAGAAGGTAGTCTCCCAGGCGAATGCGGTGTACGGTTGTCCGGCGGCTTTCACGGAATCCGCTGACAGTTGCGCCATGTTCGATAAACTCCCGCCATGTGGTCCCAGTGAACAGGTCCAGCCAATAACTTCGTTTAGGCATCTTAACGGCTCCGAGCGTCAAAGATTGAGGCCAGGAAACAGCATGGAACGGGGGCAAGATAGCAAAGTTAGGTGCGATTGACAAGGGGATTCTATGGTGCGGGGGGAAAAGAAAAGTGGGCCCTGTAGGACTCGAACCTACGACACGCGGATTATGAGTCCGCTGCTCTGACCAACTGAGCTAAGGGCCCACCTGTTGCATTCAGGTAGGCGATTTTACGCGAAGCGGCGGTTAAATCAAGTACGTTTGTCGAGAGCGTGACCGGCACGCTCAGCACACCACGGGGCGTGTCGGCAGGGTTTAGGCTTGCCAAGAGGCCCTTCTTTTCGTATAAAAAGTCAAACAAAATGCGTGTTTGGAGTCGTATATAAGTTCTGAGGCAGGCGGGACACGGTAAGCGCGGCATCGCGCGGGAGGCTGGTGAGGTGAGTCCCGCCCGGAGGACGCACATAATCCTTGGTATTGTAAAGGCTTGGAATGTTTGAGGGGCGTGTATGATAAGCGTCAAGAACCTTACGAAATACTACGCCGACAACCTGGCGCTCGACAGGGTGAGTTTCGAGGTGGAGGCCGGGGATATCGTGGGGTTTCTTGGCCCCAACGGCGCCGGTAAAAGCACCACGATGAAGATAATCACGTGTTTTCTGCCGCCGTCTGCCGGACGGGCGAAGGTGGCGGAATACGACATCATCGATTCGCCGATGGAGGTCCGTAGGCGGATAGGCTACATGCCTGAAAACGTGCCGCTTTATACCGAAATGCGCGTGCGGGAGTACCTCTCGTTTCGGGCAAAGATCAAAGACGTCCCCCGCAAGGAGCGCACTGCGCGGATAGAACAGGTAATGAGCCGCTGCTGGCTCACGCACGTTCAGCGGCAGACGATAGGCACGCTTTCCAAGGGTTACCGGCAGCGGGTGGGGCTGGCCGACGCGATGGTATCGGACCCCGAGATACTGATACTCGACGAGCCGACCATCGGCCTTGACCCCAACCAGGTGCGGCAGGTCAGGGAGTTGGTAAAGGAACTCGGCCAGGATCACACGGTGCTCGTTTCCACGCATATTCTCCCCGAAGTCGAGATGATATGCGACAGGGTCATTATCATCAACAACGGGCGGATAGCGATGCAGGACAGCCTGGCATCCTTGAGGAAGGGCTCATCGAAACACGTGGAGTATTACCTGGAGGTAAAGGGGCCTGCTGACGAGGTGGACAGGGTGCTGCGGACGGTGGAGGGGATAACGGAACTGTCGGCGCACCCGGTGCATCACGGGGGCGATGACGTTGCGGGATTCACCTTCAAGGCGGCGCGCGAAGGCGGCGCAGCCGAGGCGGTGGCCGCGAAGATGGTGACGAGCGGATGGAGCGTAAGGGAGCTCAGGCGGCGCGAACGGACGCTTGAGGACGTATTTGTCGAGGTCGTCGGCAGGGAACTGCCGGTCAGCGCATAAAGGTTCAGGGGGTATATATGGGACACGTACTGGCTCTGGGCAAGAGGGAACTGACGGCGTACTTTCTGTCGCCCGTGGGGTACGTCGTGGGATTTCTCTTCATCGGGCTTTATAACGTGTTTTTCTTCTTCGGGTTTATGCGGACGACTGATGCCAACGAAGCGATAGCCGGCGGCACGTCGGCGGTGATGACGTTTGCGATACTGGCGATACCGTTTCTGACGATGGGGCTATTGGCCGACGAAAAGCGAAGCGGCACGATAGAAATGCTGATGACGGCGCCGGTGGCCGACTGGGAAGTCGTGCTGGGCAAATACGTGGGGTCGGTGATATTCGTGCTGGTGATGGCTGCGCCGTCGCTGGTGCAGGTTCTCGCGGTGAAATTATATGGGATGCCCGAGTGGGGGCCGGTATGGTCGGGGTACGTCGGGCTTGTGCTCCTGGTGTTTTTCCTCGTGTCTATGGGGCTGTTCTTCTCGTCGATATCCAAGAGCGCGCTGGTGGCGGTGATGACCTCGTTTGTGGTGTTCATCGTGCTTTTGATAATCGGGATCGTCGTGCCGCAGAGCCCGCCGGCGATTGAGGCGTCAAACGTATTTTCCAACGCGGCGCACTACCTTTTCGCGCTTCTCAAATACGCGTCGATTAGCGAGCATTACGCGAATTTCTCCTGGGGAATGGTGAACTCGCGGGACGTGGTGTATTTCATCAGCGGTACGGTGTTCTTCCTCTTTTTGAGCACGCTGGCGGTGGAGAGCCGGAAATGGAAATAAACAAGCCGGGCGACGAGCGGAAACTTCTCGCGGGCGACCTCAGGCTGCCTGACAGCACCGTGGCCGAGCTCAAGGGTCCATCGCGCGCGCGCGTGATGCTGCACCTTGCCGGCATGGGGCTGGGGTTTCTGCTGCTGCTGGTGGGGCTGGGTCTCGGGATATCGAGAAACATGTGGGACCAGCTGGCGCTTATCCCGGTGATAACGGGAGGGGCGCTGGTGGCGGGTTGGGTGACGGTAAACCATCGCTTTATCTCGAATATGCTGCGAAACCGCCGGGTGATGGTGGGGACCAACGCGGTATTCATGGGGATACTGGCGGTGGTGCTCTTGACGATGGTCAATTTCGTGTCGTACCGGCACTACCAG
>CALMGO010000293.1 GCA_937863625.1 uncultured bacterium | reverse complement strand
GCCGCTGGCAGCGGCGGTCAAGGGATAGGCGAGCGACGCGGCAGGTCGGTTAAGACGAGTGGGGAGCGACGGGAACGGCTTCTCCATCGACAAGCATTTCTTCGCCCGACGCGGGCTTTGGCGAGTCGACGCCTTCAATGTCCTCTTTGTCGACAAACTGCTCATACCGACCGGTAGAACTCAGGAGGTCGGCCACGCTTTCGCGGGCTCTTTCACGCGCGTGGGCGATGTCGCCTTCTTCTTCGCGGATGCTCTGGCGTTTCAGGATAAGTTCTCCGATGGTGATGGCTCCTTGCCGGTAGAGATCGATTCCCTTTGCATAGTCGTCGCGGTAGCGCGAGAGGTTCTGGGCGCGAGCCTCGACCTCTGCCATGCGTCCGACGAGGTTTTTGTAGGAATCGACGATATTGGTGTGAATCTCCCTTTTGCGGCTGATGATCGCATTTTTGTATTCGCGTATGTTGGCAAGGGCTATTGCCTCGAGCGAGCGGGAAATGCGGTTGTCGATGTGGGTGATTTCAATGCCTGCGGAGAGGAAGTAGGAGGCTTCGCCGTCGGCGTCACCGGAGCCTGCGAAATCACGCCTGGCGTCAAGGGACAGGGTGGTGTCCCATTTGCCCTTTCGCGCGAGGTCGAGCTCGGACTGCGCATTTCGGACGGAGTTGAGGAGAGTCTTGATTTCCTCGTCAGTTTCGAGGGCGATAGCTTCGAGGCCGGCCTGCGTTTCGCCTTTGAAAGGGTCGAAGTCGGAGGAGGAGACATTAACGCTGGTATCGAAAGGTAGTCCGATGATGTTGATGAGGTACTCTGAGGCGATTTCAAAGTTCATTCGGGCGCTGTCGCATTCGGCGCAGGCGGAGGCGAGTGTTGCGGCGAGCTGTTCGGCGTCGGCGTAAGTATCTCTGCCTTCAATTGAAGAGATAACATCGGCAAGGGCCTCGAGGTCGGCGCGGTGCGAGGCGAGATACATGCAGGCGTCGTAATTGCTCTGGGTCCAGGCGAGGTTGCCGAGGGCGTTTGAGATCTGGCGCCTTATTCTCTGGTAGTAGTCGAGGCGCGCGTCGTTGACCTTGGTCTGCTGGTAGATTTTGTCGTTGGAGCGCTGCAGGGCCTCGCGGCTGGCAAAGAGCGGTATGTCAAGTCCGGCGGCGATGAAGGCGTTGGCGTCGTGGCCGTCCTGGTAGTCGGTGAGATCGTACCCGGAGCGGATGGATGCGGAAGCGGTATTGTAGAATTCCTTGCGAAGGAACGCATGTGGAGAGAGCGTTTTGTCGAGGCTCCTGTCGGAGCGATTACTGTAGCGGTCATAGTAGAACTCGCTTCTGACGCCATAGGAGACGGCCTCGCGATTGTACGTGAAGAAGTCAAAGCGCGCTTCCTCGGCAAGTTTTCGCTCGAATGCGCGGCGTATTTCGGGGGAGAATTTGATGGTGAGGCGAATGACGGTCGCGGGGTCAAGCAGAAGCGGGACGTCACCGGTGACGCCGGGCGCGCCTGCAGCGTATTGCGCGTCGTAGTCGGCCTGGACGGCGGTAAGGGCGTCGGCAAGGGCAATCTGTGCGGGCTCATCCGCGCAAAGGGAGGGCGCCTGTGCGGTCAGCAGGCATGCAGTCATAAGAATGACAAAGTTAGGCGCAGCGAATCTCATAGGTGTCTCCACAGCAAATGCGCCGGGTGAGCAGGCAGCAGACCCCGGCGGGCCCAGCGAGCAAAACCGGGGGTAGTACTACGGTTCGACATCGAAGCAGCAGACTACTTATCGAGTACCTGCGGATTAACGGCTGACTCAGGCCTCTGGCCGGACAGGACCGCGGCGACCGCCTTGGCGGCGCGGGTCTGCAATTCAACTATGGACTCCTCGCTGTACCAACCGGCATGGTCGGTGAGGATGATATTGTCAAGTTCCTTCAGGGGGCTGTCGGGTTCGAGCGGTTCGACCTCGTAGACGTCAAGGGCGGCGCCGGCGATTTTTTTCTCGGCGAGGGTCTTCGTGAGGGCTTTCTGGTCGATGAGGCCGCCGCGGGAGGTATTGACAAGGTAGGCGGAAGGCTTCATGAACGCGAGCGCCTTGGCATCAATAATGTGCCTGGTGGCGGGCATGAGAGGCGCATGAAGCGATATGAAGTCGCTGGTTTTGAGCAGGGTCTCGAAATCGACCATCTTGACACCTATCTCATCGGCCTGAGCGGGAGTCACGAAGGGGTCATAAGATATGACGTTCATGTCGAAGCCGGCGAGTTTTTTCGCGGTGGCGCGCGCGATGCGTCCGAGACCGACGAGACCGAGGGTCTTTGCCCTGGTGCGGAAGATGGGCTCGGCGGAGCCGATATCCCATGCGCCGACGCGTACGGCCTTATCGTGACTGACGATTCTGCGGGCGAGAGCAAGTATGAGAGCGGCCGCCTGGGTGGAGACCTCGTCGTCACAGTAGCCCGGGACGTTTGCGACGACGATGCCCCTGGCGGTGGCGGCATTGACATCGACATTGTCGACACCGACGCCGTAGCGGGCGATGACCTTGCATTTTTCGAGTGCCTCGATGACGTGGGCGGTCATGGGGGCGGCGCGGTTGAGGATGCCATCGGCGGTGCGGCAGGCCTTTATGACCTCGTCCTCGGTCTGACAAGCGGCGAGAGTCAATTTGGCGCCGACGGGTTCGAGCACAGCGCGTTCGTGTTCGTAAGTCGGGTATCCCTGGTCGGTTACAACAACCTTGAACTTGGCCATTGCGCGTATCCCCTATAGTGAGCCTGGTTCCGGCAGGACGCAGCACAAGCCGGGAGAGCATCATCAGAAAGGGGAATTATACCACTCACGAGGGCGATGTCAAAGCAAAGGTGGGGGACGGCTGCAGGCGATTGACAGGGCGGGGGCTGTGTGATATAACGACGCTGTCTGGTGCACACTGTCGAACAAAGGAGATAACATGTCGGATAAGGTGCTTTTGATAAACAAGGTGAGCGGCATATGCGGGGAGCTTCTGGAAGCGGAAGGTTTTGAAACGGAGACGGGCGGCAACCCGCAGGAAGACGAACTGGTAAAGATCGCGCCGGAGGTATCGTGCATAGTCCTCCGCGGCGCGTCCAAGATAACTCCAGCCGTGCTTGAGGCCGGGGCGAAGGGGAAACTGCGGATGGTGGTGCGTGTGGGCGCGGGGGTGAACAACATCGACCTTGCGGCGGCCACGCGCAACGGGGTAATCGTGTGCAACACACCCGGGACGAACGCGCGGGGGGTAGTGGAACTGACGATATGCGCGCTTCTGGCAATGGCGAGGAACTTCGTTGACGCGCACAATTCGCTCAAGAACGGCAAGTGGGAGAAGAACAAATTTGTCGGGACGGAGCTTCTGGGCAAGACGCTGGGCGTGGTGGGCCTGGGGAATATCGGACGAGGCGTCGCGGGCATCGGCAGGGCGCTGGGGATGAAGGTGGTGGGTTTTGACCCGGTCTTCAGCGAGGATAAGGCCAAGGAGATGGGGATAGAACTCGTCGACCTCGACACGCTGTACAAAGCGAGCGACTACATATCGCTTCACGCGTCGCTGACCGAGGAATCGAAGAATATGCTGGACGCCAAGGCGTTTGGCAAGATGCAGGACGGGGTGGCGATAGCCAACTGCGCGCGGGCGCAACTGGTCGACCACGAGGCGCTTCTGGCGGCGTTTGACAGCGGGAAGGTGAGATACTACTACACGGACGTTTTCACAAAGGAGCCTCCGGATGCGGGGGACAAGGTGGTGGCACACCCGCGGATACTGGTGACGCCGCACCTTGGGGGTTCGACGGAGGAGGCGGAGGTGCTGGGGGCCAGGCAGGCGGCGCTCGAGATATCGGAGTTTTTCAAAGAGGGTAAGGTCGTCAATTCGGTGAATTTCTTCCCTGGCGACCCGGAACTGGCGCCGTGGGAGCCTGTGGCGGAGAAGATGGGAGACTTTGCGTACCAGTATCTTTCCGGAGAGAGAAAGGTATCAGAGGTGGCGCTCAGGTTTAACGGGACGCTGAGCAAGTACAACGCCGACCGGCTGACGGCGGCGTTTTTCAAGGGGTTCATGCAGAACGCGTACGAGAACGCAAACATAGTAAACTCGCGACAGTATGCACGCGAGCAGGGAATAAAGGTCGTCGAAAGCAAGATGGAGAACGTGCGGGACTATATCCGCGTGGCGCTGACGACGGAT
>CALMGO010000292.1 GCA_937863625.1 uncultured bacterium | reverse complement strand
ACTGTCCCTGTCGAGGTGCGCTGCGTGGAGGTTCTCGCAGCGATGATAAAAACCACCTCCAAGCCCGTAACCTTCTGGTTTCATGACAGGGCGTCCGCGCATTTCATCGTCGAGATGCTGATCGCACTTCGCGGCGACGAGACGCGTGCCGCCGAATACCCGCTCTGCTATCCCTTCCTCGAACCTATAAGCCCCCTGCGCTATCCCTATAACGGCGTCGACCTCCTGTATGAGACTTCCCGCATCGACCTGCCCGTTCCTGTCGGCCCCATGGCCCAGATGGGCCTGTCCGCACCGTGCAGCGTGGCAGGGACGCTCGCGCTCCAGAACGCCGAGGTCCTCGCCGGCATCTGCATCACACAAATGGTCAAGCCCGGCCTCCCTGTCGTCTACGGAGGCATCTGCCATGCCTTTGACATGAGAACGACCCAGATGATTTTCGCCGGTCCTGAGCAGGCCCTCTTTGGCGTCGGCATGACACAAATGGGCAAACATTACGGCCTGCCCGTTTACATAAACGTCGGCCTGACCGATTCCAAACGTCCCGACGCCCAGGCGGGGCTCGAGTCCGGCGTCACGCTTGCGCTTGGCGCCGCGGCGGGAGCAGATATTTTCGGCCACATGGGGATTTCAGGAGTCGACCAGGCGACTTCGCTTGACATGCTCACCCTCCAGAACGAAGTCATTTCCTATGTCGAAAGCACTATGCGTCCTATCGACACCTCCGACGATGCCTTCGGCCTTGACGTGCTCGAAAGCGTCGGCCCGGGAGGGTCGTTTATTGACCAGATGCACACGGCCTCGCATTTCCGCCGCGAGTTGTGGTTCCCGCAGCTCCTCGACCGCGACTACTACCAGGCGTGGGCCGATTCCGGCGCCAAGAGCCTCGAAGACCGCGCAAGGGAAATGAAGGAAAATATCCTCACAAAGTACCGGCCCGAGCCGCCGAGCGATGATCTCCTCAAGAACCTCGATAGAATCGTCGCCGCCGCACGGCGTGAACTGCTGCCGCGATAGCGTGCGGCGTACTTTGCCTCTTACTTGACGTCGAGTGACGCCACTTCATACCACCCGTCGGGCCTGCGCCCCTCGATGGCGATATTGACCGCAGGCAGGCCTGCGCGATCCGTTATCGCCGCCAGGACCTTATATCGGCCTGGCAAAAATCCCGTCGACGGCAGCGCCATCTCGCCATTGCAGATATACTCGCCCGGGAGCACTCCCTTGATTGTCGTGCCCGTGAGCGCCTGTCTTGCCACGATAACGCCTTCGTCGCTCGCCAGCGCAATCGCAGGATGATAGTCATAGTAGCATGGCGCTACGCCTATGTTCTCCCATTTCATACTCCACGCGAATGTGCCGCCCGGCTTTGCCTCCGAGTCGAATGTGCACTCGCGCAGGACAAATCTGTATCCGACCTTGAGCAGAAAATCCCGCACCTTGGATTTGTACTGTTCGGGCACGTCTCTTGACTTGTTATTGATGAGCGTCGCATGCTGGTCCAGCGCCCATTCGAGTATGAAGTCTACGTCCCACTCCTCGTCGGCCCATCGTCTCATGTCCCAGCACGTCTCGAGCGCCACCGGCGCGCTCTTCCACAAGTCTGCCGCGCCTGCGCGCTCCAGCGACTGCGGGTACATGTTATTCATATGGCACCACGTCTTCGAAAATCCCCCCATGTCCCCCCAGCAATCCACCCTCCAGCCCGCGCCTCTCCCCGCGGCATACTTCATGCCGGCGATATCGTCAAGTTGCATGACAAGCGGCGTATCGGGAAACGCCTCAAAGTACGCGTCGATTATCTTCCGCGCATTTTCTTCCGTCGGCATCGGCGCTCCTTCGGCCGAACTCATGTGCCATTCGCCCCAGAGCCCTATGCTGCCGATATCAACTGAAGATATCTCCTTGCGCCCGTTGTAGCGCACTCCCAGCGCCTTTATAAATGCAATATGCCTTTCGAGGAAAACAGCATCGTCAAAGTCCGGCGTCCACAGCTCCCGTCCCCTGCCCCCGTGGCGAAAGACGTGTATTTTGCAGCCAAGGTCTTTGAGCCAGGAGGGGCTTGCGTCTCTCTTCGGCGTGGAGGTATCGAGTGCCATGACGCGAAGAGCCAGTGTCTGCCCGGACGCCGTCGCGTCGGCAACAGCCTTGTCCAGGACCGTCCAGTCATATTCGCCGGGCTTCGGCTCACAATCCGTCCAATGAAAGCGCTCATACATGACCGTGCTGGGAAGACCGCCAAGTGTCTCATCCTCGGCCGCAGGCTGGTAGAAGGACTCCCACCCCATTCCAGGGTTGCCCAGGAGTTCCCGTGTCTCGATAGGCCTTGCCGTAACACTCTGCGCGTCGGCTTGGGACAACGCGCACACGGTGCAGAACAGAAGTATTCCCGCAAATGCCTTTCTCATGCTCTCTCCCTCCGGACTGCCCCCTTCAACCTACTCTAATGTCGCCTCCCTCTGAGCACAAGGCTCCGTAAAACAGTCGGGCCCGCGGCACAAAGCCGCGGGCCCGTTCTTAGCATTCGCCGTGCTTCAGGCGACTTGTGCGTCAGTCAAGTGGCAGCGCAAAGAGTCGCGCAGTCCTGATCTTCGCCGTTGCGCCCGAGTTCTCGCTGCGGTAGTCCATATCCAGCCTGCGAGTACCCGTGCCCAGACTACGTACGTCTATGCAGCCTCCCTGCATGTAGTCGGTCGTGTCATTCGGCTCACGAAGCGGCTGGGCAAGTACCGTCGAGTCGTCCAACTGAACCCTGCCTTCGTTGGAGTAACTCGCGCTCGTACCCGCCAGACGGCAGCTCGTCAGTATCAGCCAGTTGCCGGCATTACCCCAGTCCCAGGACTTTGAGAGTTTCTCCTGGAACGAGGTGCTGGTTGTCGTGGCTTCAGCATCGCTTGCCGCGTCGGCCAGGTCCACAAACCGGCTTCCCGTCAGACGGATCGCAGCTACCCTCGCGCGGCGTATCTGGTGCGTCGTCGCGGTAGAGGTCGACTCCTTCGCAGCTGCCACCG
>CALMGO010000291.1 GCA_937863625.1 uncultured bacterium | reverse complement strand
GAGGGGGGGCGGGTAGTATCGACGTGTGTTAAGCGGTATTTCGCAGGATATTTTGAGAAACGAGAGAAATGAACGAGCAAGAAAGAGGGCAGGATTCCTTCAAGACGGTACTTAGCCAGCTGGCGCTTGTGATGATGGGGCTGGTGGCGGTGGTTCTGGTGCTGATGATTGCGGGAGGAGTGAGCGACAAATACTACACGAATCAGCAGTCGACAAAGAGCCTGGAGCTTGATAAGCAGGATGCATTTGCGCAGGGGCTCACATATGAGGAGTATCTGAGGAAACGGGCTGAAGAAGAAGGTCTCACGCGCAACGAGGAGATGCCTCCGGCGCAGGAAGAGGCGGCTACGGGAGAGCAGACGGCCGCGGCAACGGATGGCTTGGATGGATTGCAGCCGCTGACGGCGCCGGGGCAGGTGATTCTGGAGGGTCCGACACCGGTGGTGACGCAGGAAGAGATGGACATTTTGAGGACAAAAGCTGCGGTAATCCACACGACGATGGGCGACATGCCGGCGGAGTTTAACGTTGACCTCGCGCCTATGAGCGTGAAGAACTTTTTCTATCTCGCGGAGAAGGGTTACTTCGACGGGCAGTCTTTTTACCGGATGTATCCGGGCGCGTTTATAGTGACGGGGTCGCCGACGGGGAGGAAAGGCGGGACGCCGGGTTACTGGTTGAACAAGGAGTTTACCGACCTTGTGCCTGTTGCGGGGGCGCTGGCATACCTTCCCTGCCTCAACGAGGAGAAGATGGCCTCGGAATTTGCGATATTCATGGCGGACGGGCTGGGATTCGGGGAAGACGTTACGGTATTCGGGCGCCTGACGACCCGGATAAACGTGGCGGAAAAATGCGCGGATTCGCCGGCGACACAGGAAGGGTACACGGCGGACCGCGTGTACATAACGAAGGTTGAGATAATCGACAGGGCAGACCTGCCGAATCAGTAAAGAAGCATCCACACAAAAAACTCACGAAAGCGCAACAACCGGCGCACACATGCCGGTCATACTTCGGGCGCGTTTCTCTTGCAAAAGCGCCGAAGCACGTTAATCTAAGAACCCTGACTTTACTGAGGGGAGAACTATGTCATACAATGAACTCATCGAGACACTGCTGCGACGACGGAATTACACACCACTGACGGCTGCCGAAATAGCCGAGAAGATCGCGGTCGGGCCGGAAGACATGGAGGTATTCCAGGCGTGCATTGAGACGCTTCTTTACACGGGGCGGATAGCCGAGGTCAAGGGAGGGCGGTATACGCTGCCGAGTCGGGCAGGGCTCGTGATCGGACGGCTGGACGTGGCGCGCGGGGGATTCGGGTTTGTGATGCCGCTCGACACCAAGGAAAACCCGCACGACATCTACATATCCGAACGCGACATGGGCACGGCTACCGAAGGCGACATAGTCGCGGCGCAGGTAGTCAAGGGCAAGGGACGCTTCGGCCAGCCGGTAGGCAAGATAAGCCACATCGTCAAGCGGCACAGAGTCAACTTTGTCGGGACGTACAGAAAGGTGGACGGCGCGGAAGTCGTCATGGTGGACGGCGGCGGCGCGATACGCGAGATAGCGGTGAGCCGGACGAAGGGCATAAAGCCCACCGAAGGCGAGAAGGTCGTCGTTGAGATAGAGTCATGGCCGAGGGCGGGGCGCGGCGCGGCGGGGGTCGTAATCGAATCGCTCGGCGCGTCGGCGGACCCGACGACGGACACGATCGGAGTCATAAGGGAATTTGCCCTGCCGGACGAATTCGGCGAGGAGGTGCTGGCGGAGGCGGAGGCGATAGGCGACTCGGTGCAGCCGGAGGACCTCAAGGGGCGGCTCGACCTTCGCAAGCGGACGGTGATAACGATAGACCCCGTTCATGCGCGGGACTTTGACGATGCGATAAGCATAAAGCGGACGGAGGACGGGTGGCTGCTGGGGGTTCACATCGCGGACGTGTCGCAATACGTTCAGCCTGGGAGTGCGCTTGACAAAGAGGCGGTCGAACGCGGCACAAGCGTGTACCTGCCGACTAAGGTGATACCGATGCTGCCGCATGCGATTTCCAACGGGATAGCATCGCTGAGGGAGGACGAGGACAGGCTGACAAAGACGGTGATAATGCGGTACAACCGCAAGGGCGAGATGCTCGGCTACGAGATACACAAGAGCGTGATACGCTCGTCGAAGCGGCTCACGTATGAGCAGGCGGCGGCGGTTCTGGCGGGCAAGGCACCGGAGGGCGTGACGCTCAACGACGAGATAAGGCAGCTTCTCAGCGAGGCGGCGGAACTGGCGAAGATACTCGAGAAACGGCGGCTCGAGGCGGGGCTGCTGGAACTCGACATGCCTGAAGTCGAGGTGGTGGTCGACGGCGCGGGCGAAGTCATCGGGATAATCCCGGTCGAGCGCGACTGGTCGCACAAACTCATCGAGATGTTTATGATCGCGGCCAACGAGGCGGTGGCGGAATTTATGACCGTGCGGAAACTGCCGCACCTTCGCAGGGGGCACGCGGGACCGAGCGACGAGGACCTTCAGGCTCTGAAAGTCTTTCTGACGGGAATGGGCTTTGTGATAAGGGACACGTCGGACAGGCATCAGCTGCAGGACATATTGAAGCGGGCGCGCGGGCGGGCGGAGGCGCCGCTTATCAACCTGGCGGTCTTAAAATCCATGAGGCGCGCGGAGTATACCGCGGAACTCGTGGGGCACTTTGCACTGGCGAGTTCGCACTACTCGCACTACACGTCGCCGATACGGCGTTATCCGGACCTCGTGCTGCACCAGATACTGGATGAATTCCTGACGGGGAGGCTCAGCACGGAGCGCAAGGCGTGGTGGGCGGCCCGGATGCCGCAGATTGCGCTGTGGAGCAGCCAGACGGAGAGGCGAGCCGACAGCGCGGAGCAGGAGCTTACGAAACTCAAGGTGCTGCGATATCTCGAAAAGCGGATGGATGAGGAATTTGACGGGATAATCACGGGCGTAAAGGGATTCGGAATATTCGTCGAGCTCACGGGCTACACGGTGGACGGGTTCGTGCATATAAGCGAGCTGCCCGAGAAAGGGATGCGGCTCGACGAGCGCGGCAGGCGGCTCGTGGGGAAGAAGAAAGGGTATTCGCTCAGGCTCGGCGACCGCGTGCGCGTGACGATAAAAGCGATCGACCTGGCGAGCAGGAAACTGGACCTGGCGCTCTTGTCGAAGGTGGACCAGACGACAGCGGTGGCGGAAGATCAGGGCAAACAGGACAAAGGACGCAAGAAGAAATGAAAATAGTGAGCCCCTATACGAATCCTCAGACATGGCTCAAAGGCAACTTTCACACGCACACGACGGCGTCAGATGGCAAATCGACGCTGGAAGAGGTGGTCGGGCTGTACCGCGACGATAATTATGATTTCCTGTCCATCACGGACCACAGGAGGCTTCACGACGGGAAGTGCGATTTCGCGGGGAAGATGCTCATGATACCCGGGCAGGAATGCCATATCGCGCGCGAGGTCGAGGAATTTGAGTATCACGTGGTGGGCCTCGGCGTGACGCGCCAGGTGGAGGACCAGACCACGGGTCAGGCGATTATCGACGCAATCGTGGCCGCGGGGGGCATAGCGATAGTGGCGCATCCGAGGTGGAGTTATATGCCGTATGAGACGTTCAACGCGCTCACGGGGTACGCGGCATTTGAGGTCTTAAAC
>CALMGO010000290.1 GCA_937863625.1 uncultured bacterium | reverse complement strand
CCCTGCATGCTTAAGCACGGCGTGACTGACATGAGGCTGTTCTTCGAGAATGACGTAAGGTTTCTCGACCAGTTTTAGTGTCGGCTTCGGTGTCAACGCGGCGCAATTCCTACGTCCGGGCTCTCCCATCAACATTCAGGATTACGAAGGATCGCCGATCTCGGGGCGCTTTGACGTACGGCCCGAGGGGCTTTGAACTTGCAGGAGAAGGCGTCGGAGGTTATTCTTCTTTTTTTCGTATGTGACCGAAGTGAACACAAGGATGGTTTGACGACATGAAAGCAAGCTGGAACTGGTTGACGGATTATGTGAACGTCAAGGCGGGCATGGCCGAAGTGGCGCATCGGTTGACGATGGCCGGGTTGACCGTTGAGGGCATCGAGGAGACTGCCGACGACGTGGTGCTGGAAGTCGAAATCACGTCGAACAGGCCGGACTGGCTGAGCCACTTAGGGATCGCGCGGGAACTGGCGGCGCTCTACGGGCTGGAAGTTGCGGTTCCACAAATCGAACTGCCTAAAGGCAGGGGAGACGTCAACTCTACGGCTGCACTTGAGGTCATCGACGAGGATCTGTGCCCGCTGTACACGGGGCGCGTGATTAAGGGCGTCAAGGTCGCGGAGTCGCCGTCGTGGCTGCGCAGCAAGGTAGAGGCAATCGGCCTTCGCAGCGTGAACAACGTGGTCGATGCGACCAACTACGTGATGTATGAATGCGGACAGCCGCTGCATGCGTTTGACCTGTCAAAGGTCGGCGGGGCAAAGGTAGTCGTGCGTAGAGGCAAGCCGGGCGAACTGATAAGCCTTATTGACGGCGGCAAACATACTCTAAAGGCAAGCGACCTTGTGATCGCCGACACCCACAAGCCAATCGCGCTGGCGGGCATCATGGGGGGGCTCGAAAGCGAAATAGGCGACGAGACCACGGATGTATTTCTTGAGAGCGCGAAATTCGACCAGTACACAACTCGCGTGACGTCGAAGCGGTTGGGCGTTTCCAGTGACGCATCTTACAGGTTTGAGAGAGGCGTCGATCTCGAAGGCGTGGACTGGGCGAGCAGGAGATGTGCGAACGTTATCATCCAGGTCGCTGGCGGCACGCTTATGGAGGGGGTCCTCTCCGCAGGGAAGACTTCACAGGAACATCCGGTTATTACGCTTCGGATGTCGCGGCTGAAAGATATCCTCGGCGCAAGCGTGCCGATCGCTGACGCGGCCGGCATACTCTCTTCGCTGGGTATTAAGGTGAGGGAAAAGACATCAGAGAAGATTGTGGCCGAGGCGCCGAGTTTCAGGGGGGATATCAAGGAAGAAATCGACCTCATAGAAGAAGTGGGGCGCATATACGGCTATGACAAGGTTCCCGCGGAAAGCAACCTGAGGATTGCAGTCGGCCGATACACCGACCGCGAGAGGGTGATGGACGGCCTGGAGCGGGTGTTTAACGCGTCGGGGCTTTTCGGGAGCATTTCGTACAGTTTCGTGAGCGGCGACAACTACAAGACCATGAGCCCGTGGACTGATAAATCGCCTTTGTACCTTGAGAACAGGGCAGGGCAGGAGAATGCGTTTTTGCGGACGAGCCTCGTTCCGAGCCTCCTGACCGTGCGCAAGACGAACGAAGACCACAAGGTCGACAACGCAGAGGTATATGAGGTCGCACACGTATACCTGCCTTCAAGGGAACAACTGCCCCATCAGCCGCTAATGGCCGCGGTCGTGATGCGGGATGATTTTCATGCGCTCAAGGGGATCGTAGAGAGGGCGTTGTCCGAGGTCGGCGGAGACGGAGTGGTTTTGAAACCGGCGCAGCGCGAGTTTCTCGCCGAGGGCTATGCGGCGGAGATACTCTTTGAGGGCAAGGCAATCGGATACGCCGGGCGACTCTCCCAGGGGATACGAAGGCAGTTTGACCTGAGAGACGACGTGTGCGTATGCGAAGTGGAACTTACGCCTTTTCTCAACAGGCCGGTGGAGACCAAGATTTACAAGGCACTGGCAAGGTTTCCCGGAGTGGAGAGGGACATAGCGGTTATCGTGGACGAACAGGTCACATGGGCCGAGATACTCGACTGCGTGGGGACCGGCAAGGCGGAGAATCTCGAATCTGTCACATTTGTCAGCATATACCGGGGGAAACCGATCCCGGAAGGCAAGAAGAGCATGGCATTTCGCCTGATTTTCAGGTCCGCCGAGAGGACTCTGACGGGTGAGGAAGCCGACAAGGCAAATGCAGTTATAGTGGCCTCGCTCGAAAAGAATTTCGGCGCGAAACTGAGGTAGGTCGGAGGCGTTGATTTTCCTTTGCATTTGACGTACCGTCGCCGATACTAATAAATCAGGCGGGCTTACTGCCGCGCGCGTGTATGAAGAACTGAAATTTTATTGAACCGATGCGCAAACAACGGGAACCCGATTTGACCCGTCAAGAACACGCCCCGATTGAGGGGAAGTTTGACGCGGGCCGATGGTGCCCACGTGAACCTAAGGGTTCATAAAATGCTCTTCTCACGGCGCAGTGCGGTTTCCCGCCTTTTTCATTTGTGAGGCAGACACTTAGCCAGGCACACCCCTGGGCGCAATAGACATGCAGGACAGTGGACGCGCCGAGAAATGTTATGGGACTTTTTGAAGAGGAAGCCGGAAAGATGCAGCCGGGCGTAAACGCGCCTCTTGCAGCACGCATGAGGCCGCGCACGGTGGATGATTTTGTCGGACAGGGGCACTTCTTTTCCGAGGGGAAACTCTTAAGAAGGATACTGGCGGCCGACAGGCTGTCTTCGGTGATATTCTATGGGCCGCCGGGGACGGGCAAGACGGCGCTGGCAACTGTGATTGCCGGGGTCACCGACGCGGCTTTCGAATCGCTAAACGCAGCGGCGTGCGGCGTGAAGGAGGTTCGCGAGGCGATAGAACGGGCGCGACTGCGGCTCTCACAGGGCGGGAAACGCACGGTACTCTTTGTCGACGAACTGCACCGGTTCAATACAGCGCAACAGGATGTGCTGCTGCCCGACGTTGAAAATGGAACCGTGATACTGGTAGGGGCGACGACGCACAACCCGTTTTTCTCGGTAAACGCGCCGCTGATATCACGGAGCCAGGTGTTTGAATTCCGGCCGTTGTCAGAGCAGGATATTAAGGCTATAATTCGCAGGGCGCTCGCGGACGAAGAGCGTGGGCTGGGAAGCCACCATGCCGAAATCACGGAAGAGGCGCTTGATTTTCTCGCGAAGGTCTCGGAGGGCGATGCGAGAAGGGCGCTCAACGCGGTCGAGGTTGGCGTGTTGTCGGCACAGGCCGGGGAGGCCGGAGGAGTAGTCTACGATCTTGAAACCGCGCAGGAGAGCATTCAAAAGAAGGCGATCCTGTACGACGCGAGCGAGGGCGAGCACTACGATACCGCGAGTGCGTTCATAAAGAGCATGCGAGGGAGCGACCCTGACGCGGCCATATACTGGCTGGGCAAGATGCTCGAGGCGGGAGAGGATCCGCGCTTTATTGCGAGGCGAATTGTAATCTGCGCCGCCGAGGACGTGGGCAACGCCGACCCGCAGGCGCTGGTGGTGGCAAATGCGGCGCTGCAGGTCAGCGAATTTGTGGGGCTGCCTGAGTGCCAGATACCTTTGGCACAGGCGGTAACATATATCGCGACGGCGCCCAAGTCAAACGCCGCCTATGCGGCAATCGCCGAGGCGCGAAAGGACATCCAGGAAGGGCGCACCATGAGCGTACCTGACAACCTGCGGGTGGGGTCGTATAGCGGCGCGAAGAGGCTCGGGCACGGACAGGATTACAAGTACGCTCATTCGTACGAGGGGCACTTTGTGGAGCAGGACTACGTACCGTGCGACAAGGAATACTATAATCCGACAAACAACGGGTACGAAGCAATAATCAGAAAGAGGCTGGAAGCGTGGAGAAAGCGAAAGCGCGAATGGCAGGGCGACAACAAGTAGGGATGTTGTCGGACGAGGAGAAGGCGGTTAAGAGCGCGTCAATCCTCCGCGAATTAGGCAACTTGCCGGAACTGGCGGAGGCCGAATCGGTGATGGCTTTTGCGTCGCTTGCCGACGAGGTAAACCTTCAGGCATTGTGGCAACGGCTGCTCGACCAGGGGAAGACAGTGCTCTTTCCACTTCTGGCCGGCAGCAATGGCCGTATGGATGCGGGTGTAGTGAGCGACGTCATCAGAGACTTGAAGCCCGGAAGGTACGGGATCCCACAGCCGCACGGCGCGGTCATCGTGGACCCTGGCAGGATCAACATCGTCTTTATACCTGCGCTGGCCTACGACGGAGTAGGTAACCGTGTGGGCAGGGGCGGGGGCTACTATGACCGGTTTCTCTCAGGTCGGGCGCCCGGGGCGTTTCGCTGTGGGGTGTCCTTTGAGTGCCAGGTACTGCGGAGTGTGCCCGTCAAGGACCATGACTGCCATGTGCATGCTCTTGTGACAGAAAAAGGAATAAGAAGGTTTTCCGGGCGCAAAACGACTTGAATTATGGTGTATACTTGAAAAAGGAGTGGTTGGAGGGGGAATTCACCACAGGCTGTCAAAGGGGAACGCGTTGAAGAAGGGCAGGCTTTTCGTAGCAGCGCTGGTAGTCGCAGGGGCCTATTACGCCTACACGCGCTATGGCGGGTCGAGCGGGACCGATGCAAACAGCAATCCGCAAGTAACTACAGCACAAGTGGTTGCGATTGGCGCTCAAAACGGGCCGACCGCTTCAATGGCCAAGGCTCCAGTAGTGCTTTCCCCGGATGAGGCCCTTTTCGAGAAGGGTAAGCAGGCAGCCAAGAGCGGGGACACGAGGACCGCACAGGAAGCCTTTGGCGACCTTATGAAGAGGCTGCCGGGCAGTCCAATAGCAGCGCGTGCCGCCGTTGAGATGGGCTTGATATACAAAAGCGCGGGGGACACGTACAACGAGCGCAATCTGCTGTCCGTGGCGCTGCCGGGGCTCGACGATGGGAATCTTCGCGGTCAAGTCGTGGAAGAACTCAACAGGCTCAACGGCGAACTGGTCTTTTCGAAAAAGGCGGTCCCCGACAGCCTGTCATATCAGGTCAAATCCGGCGACAGCCTCAGCAAGATCGGTGGAAGGCTCAGGATTACAGCGGAATTCATCAAGCGGATAAACTACCGCACGGACGACAGGATTAACGTCGGCGAATCTTTGAAGGTCTTCCAGGGGCCTTTCGACGTGGTGGTGGAGAAGTCGAAATTTCGCCTCACTGTATATCGAAGCGGGATATTCATCAAGGAATACGCAATCGGCATCGGGGACAACGGTTCTACGCCGGAAGGGGAATTTGTCGTCGAGAACAAACTCGTAGACCCCGTGTGGAATCCTCCTGGCGCCGAATACGCGGCGAGCAAGGCTCCTGACAATCCTCTCGGCACACGCTGGATAGGGTTCAACAAGGAGTACGGCATTCACGGAACGATAGAGCCTGACTCGATCGGCAAGGCTGAAAGCCGCGGCTGCGTGCGCATGCTGAACGCCAACGTTGAGGAAGTCTACGACCTTCTCGTGATAGGCTCGAAGGTCGTCGTAAGGCCGTAAGCGCGGCGCGGCAGGGAAAAACCGTCACACCATCCGCCTCCTCACAGTGGCAATTTGTCGCCCATTTCGCTACAATCCCGTAAACCACAGCGGAGGGGCAATGGCATTAAGGATAGTTCACACCTCAGACGTCCATCTGGACACCGCATTTAAGGGTCATGGGCTCGGTATCGCCAGGGCGCGGCGCAAGCGCGAGGCGATTCGCAACACATTCAAACGAATCATTGACGAAAGCCTGGCATGGCCTGCTGACATAGTCCTCATAGCGGGGGACCTCTTTGAAGGAGAGCGCGCCGTCCCGGATACGATTGGTTTCCTGAAGCTTCAGTTTCAAAGGCTCGCGACTGCAAAAATCCCGGTTGTAATCGCTCCCGGCAACCACGACCCCTACGCAGCAGACAGCCACTATGCAGGCGGAGGGTGGGGAGAGAACGTTCACATCTTCTCCACAGGGGGGATGGAGCAATTCGAGTTTGAACGATTGGGCGTCACTGTCTTCGGCGTCGCGCACACGTCAACGCATATGCAGAAGCGGCTGTGTGATGTGGTCACGGCTCGCGAGAGGGGCATCGACACTGCGATACTCCTGGCACACGCAAGCGACGAGACATCCATACCGGCTGAGAAGGCACCTGGGGATGTGTGGCTGCCGTTCGGCAGGGAAGAACTATGCGCGCTCGGGTACGACTATGCGGCGCTTGGGCACTACCACGGGACAGGCACTATTGAGGGGGGCGGGAGGACCGTAGCGGCATATGCGGGCAGCCCTGAGGGGCTCACGTTTTCAGAGACGGGGCGGCGCGGGTATCTGCGAGTCACGATAGACGGCGGCGCTGTAGAAATCGAGAAGCGGGAAGTATCCGAGATAGACTTCGTACAGGCGGAGATCAGTTGCGAGGGGATGTCGACTCGGGAGGACTTCTTCGAAGCAGTGCGGGCACTTGCCGGAGATGGGGCCGGGACAATCACAAGGATAACGGCGACCGGCAGAGTTGCGCCGGGATTTGATATTTCCGGCGGCCTGCCGGATGACATGGCGGGGAAGTTCTTTCACGCGTCGGTCGTCGACAGGACGCTCAGCGACTATGACTGGGAATCTATTGAGGCCGAGGCGTCTGTGAGGGGGGAGACGGCGCGAAGGTTTGCCCAACTCATCGAGAATGCCGGTGACGATGAGCGCGAGATACTCGTGAAGGGGCGGCTCTATGCCATGGATGCGCTCGATGGACGGGGCATTGAACTGCCAACGGAGGTGCTCCGTGTGGATTAAGGACACCAAAGTAGGCGGATACGGCACTCTTAAGGAGCGGGAGTTTGAGTTTGGCCCGAGGCTAAACTGCATTTACGGAGCTAACGAAGCGGGCAAAACGACTCTCTTGTCATTTCTCGTGTCAATGCTCTATGGGCAGGTGAAGGCCGGACAAACACGGCGCAACCTCGATGATGCGCACGAGAACTGCAACCCATGGAGCGCGCAGGTCTACGGGGGCAAGGCCACTTTCGCACTGAGGTCGGGACGCGAACGGCTGATCTCTCGGGATTTCTCGGGGGCGGCAGACGGGATCGAGATATTCGAAGGC
>CALMGO010000289.1 GCA_937863625.1 uncultured bacterium | reverse complement strand
CCATAGTGTTTCAGCAGCCTCCTCCGCATTGCCGTCTAGCGGCAAAAGGTATGGCTCTCCGGCGAAGCGGGGCAGGGGGGTGCCGTCTCCAGCGTATGTCGTCACTGTGTACCCTGCACCTCTCGGCAGCGTCTCATATTCGAAACAGTGCCTCTCCGCGCCGTCCCCGAACGGCGTCTTTACGATCACGCTCAAATACGTGTCCGGCTTCTCGCCTCGAAGGTCGCACATGCACGATATTCGAGCCGTGTAGTTGGGCGCGTCCGGCTCGTATGTCCTCGTGCGTAGCGCCTGCGGAAAGCTCCCGCCCGACGCCACCGCCTTGTGAATCGTGTCGGTCTGGTCGCCGTTGGTCGCGATGTACACCTTCGGCAGTTCAAGCATCGCATTGTAGATGATGAGACTCGCGTCCTCGACTTTTGACGCGTCGGCAGGCGCCGTCCGAAGTGCCGTCCCCTCCGCCTTAAAGACCCTGTTGCGGCTGTTGGCGCTCCTGCCCATTATCCAGTATACCTGGAATATGGACTTCCCGGTGTCGCTGAGCCCCACGCATATCCCGCGCCCTGGATACGGATTGGCCGCAAGCGACGCCAGATTCTCTCTAAGCCCCATTATCTCCCCCCCCCGATGACTATACTCTCTTATCCAGTGAAACATATTTCAAGCCAATCGGCCCCACGTAGTTGGACATTGGCCTGATGAGCCTGTTGTTGGCCCACTGTTCCAATATATGCGCCGTCCACCCCACCACGCGGCTCATCACGAATATCGGCGTGAAAAGCTCCGTAGGTATCCCCATGACGTGATAGACCGTGGCGCTGTAGAAATCCACGTTCGGCCGCACTTTCGTCTTGGCCGTCATCACCTTTTCCACTACCTGCGATATTGCGAGGTACCGGTCGTCGCCGAAGTGTTTGCACAGTTTGTCCGCGTACTTCTTCAATACCTTCGCCCGCGGGTCTTCCACCTTGTAAACTCGATGACCGAACCCGGGAATCTTCTCCTTGGCTTCCAGTTTGTCGAGGATGTACTTCTCGGCGCGCTTTGCTTCGCCTATCTCTTCCAGCATCACCATAACCGCCTCGTTGGCTCCGCCGTGAAGCGGTCCCTTAAGTGCGCCTATGCCGCTCACCACGCTTGAGTACATATCCGACATCGTTGCAGCCGTTACCCGCGCCGCAAATGTCGATGCGTTAAACCCGTGATCCGCATGGAGCGTGAGCGCCACGTCGAGCGCCTCCACCGACAGCGGGTCCGGCTCCTGGCCCGTCAGCGTGTAAAAGAAGTTGTACGATATAGATCTGCCCGGCACCGGGTGGATGGGTTCCTTGCCGTTGCGCATCCGCTGGTGTGCCGTTATCAGCATCGGTATGCGCGTCGTCAGTCTGTTTGCCTTCCTCAGCACCGCGTCCCGCCTCGTCACGCCGCTGTCAGGGTCCCAGTGCCCCAGCGACGATACTCCTGTCCGCAGTACTTCCATCGGCGTGGCAGCCTTGGGAAACATCCTCAGTATCATCACCGTCTCGATCGGCAGGTCGAGGCTCCCCGTGAAACTGTCGAGGAATGCGTCAAATTCCAGCGCCCCAGGCAGTCTCCCATACCACAAGAGATACGCCACCTCCGCAAACGAAGCATGTTCCGCGAGGTCCTGGATGCTGTACCCGTGGTATATCAGCTTGCCGCCCTGGCCGTCCACGTGGCTGATGGCGGTGTCGGCTGCTACCACTCCCTCCAGCCCCGCCTTGGCGCGCTCGACTTCCTTCTTAGGCTTGGTGGCCATCTGTTTCTCCTTGCCGTTGTGTACGCTAAAGACTGCTTAAGCCCTGTTATTAAACCAGATTATCCCCTGCTTTGCAATCCCTTAGTGGTCTGACCGTCCAATGTGCCTGGCCGCGCGGAATACGTCGATATGCTTCTGCGGCGTTCTCAGCCTTTGGCCTGTGCCCTGCGAACGCCTGCCCGGATGTACTCCAGCCACGGCTCAAACCCTTCATACGTCTTCGATGACAGCGGCAGGACTACCGCGTCATTATTCATCTTCCGGCAGTCCGCGCTTGCCCTTTCCACCGAATACTCCACGTACGGCAGCAGGTCCGTCTTGTTTATCAGCACCACCGCTGCCCTTACGAAAAGCGCAGGGTACTTCGCAGGCTTCTCGTCCCCTTCCGGCACTGATATAAGCGCGACCTTTACGTCCTCGCCCAGGTCCGAACCCGCCGGACATACGAGGTTCCCCACGTTTTCTATAAATAGAACATCAAGCGCACCGAGGTCCAGTTCCGATGCCGCCCGAGACACCATCGCCGCGTCCAGATGGCATGCCCCCTGCGTCTCTATCTGAACCGCCGGCGCGCCCGCCGCCCGTATTCGCTCTGCGTCAATGGACGTCTTCACGTCTCCTTCAATGACCCCCGCTTTGAGCCCCAGCCGCTTAAGCGTCCCCTCGAGTAGCGTCGTTTTCCCCGCCCCTGGCGATCCTATGAGGTTCAGAACAAATAGCCCGTGGCGCCTGAAAAGCGCCCTGTTTGCCGCGGCTATCTCGACATTCTTGGACACAACCTTCGCGCCCGCCGCCTTCCCCTGTGCCATCAGTGCCCCTTATCTATTTCGACTTCCCTGACGATGATGTCCATCCCCCGCCTTACCTCGCGCTGGTACCCCCCGCATGAAGGACATCCGTCTAACATGTCATTCACGCTGTATTCATGCCCGCATGCGCACAGGAGTGTTGCTGAAACGGTCCTTATTGTCACCTCCGGCTCGCCCAGCCCCATGTCCCTGGCAACCTCTCTTATGCAGAAATCAAGCGCCTCGACTGCCACACCCGCAAGTATGCCCACGTCCACCGTAATGGACTCCACCCGTCGTCCCTCTGAAAAATCGGACACTGTGCGGCATATGTCGGAGGCGATACCGAGCTCGTGCATCTGATGTCCTTTGTACCTGGGCGGACTTAATGGTGCCGGTGCGCAGGACAATTATACTGTTACCGCTTTCACGCGTCAAACGAACCGGTTGCCGTGTCCGCTGGTCGCCGCGAATAAAAAAAGGCCGCCGGCATTCCCGGCGGCCCGTTGCTCTCACACCCCACGTATGGGGGTGGTCACCTCTTCAATCAGTGATATTCGTAGCATCCGATGTCGTAGGCGGTTCCCTGCGGTCTCGACGTCCCTTCAATGTCGTCCGTCACATCGGTGAGCGTCGTGCCGGCGTTTACGGCTGGCCCGGTCGCCTTCAGATGGTAGTCGTCGTTTGCCGCGTCCACGACCGCCTGTGTCAGGTCGAGACACAAGGTGGAATTAAGGTCGAGGCCGTATGTCGAGCGCCACTGCGCAAGAGTATACTTGGTCTTGTTGTCGTTAACGGCGAATCTGTCGACCACCAGGTTGTAGTCCGATTCCCATGTCGACATCCATGTGCTCACGCCCATGATGCTCCCGCGCATCGTGTTGGTCGTCTCGTAATGGTACAGGATGTTGTTGAAGATCTTGTTGTCATTCCCGCCGGGCAGCTTCGACGTCTTCTTGTTCAGGTAGAAATTGAGTACATAGTAGGACCCGGTCTTGTTGATGAACGTGTTGTTCACAATCCTCAGATACCGGGGATTCACCTCGCCGTTAAGTACGAAAAGATGCAGCGACTTGGACACGTTGCCGTACGTCAGGTTGTTCTTCCACGTCGTGTACTCGACGCCGTCGCCGTCAAAACCGTTGGTCGTGTTGTTGTACGACTTGTTCTTCTCGACGAGCCAGTCGGTCATGATCCCGTCACTGCCTTCCTGCTCGCTGTCGCCGTTCATGTGAAAGCCCATGCTGCCGTTGCTGTACAGCGTGTTGTTGCGGGCGATCCCGTAGTCCGCGCCGTTGTTGCAGTAGAGCCCGTGCTCGGTGTTCGAGTACGATGTGTTGTTCTCGACGAGCATGTAGTCGCCGAAGGCAAGATGTATGCCCGTGTACATGCCGAGCGAACCGTTATTATGTGCAACATTGTTGGTCACCGTCAGGTGGTTGGCCAGAATGGCGTCAATGCCCCACTTCGGGCTGCTTGTTACCTCAAACCCGTCTATGACCCAGTAGTCCACCGGAGTATATCCGTGGTCGTCATGAATGACTTCTATGCATGACGGCCTGTACGCAAGAGCCCCGGGAGCGTTAATAAGCACGGTGCCTGCCGTTTCGGCCGCAAGAGTCTTCGGCGATCCTGCCGCTGCGGTGTAGCGTATCCGGCACCCGTTGTATGTGCCGGGTTTCACAAGGATCGTGTCCCCGTTCGCAATCGTGTCAACTGCGTGCTGAAGAGTAAGCCACGGCTGGGTCGACGAACCGGGGTTCGAGTCACTGCCGTTTGTCGCTACATAGTAGGTGCCCCCAAGAGCCGACGTACCGGCGAACGCCACCAACAAAAGCGCCGCCGCAATAGCAAGTTTTCGCTGCATTGTCTGCCTCCTTACAACCTATAGTGTTTGTTGGAAATCCCAGACCGCATTTCCTGTCGGGGGCCGGTGCCCCTATCCCATCACCTCCTGATCTGGCGGCTGCCTTCGGTGTCAGCGCAAACAACGGGCCGGACTGTCTACAGCATTAAGGGGCTTGGCGGTGGCGATGTTGCTTGTGCCCTGCCTCCCGGAGTCGACGTGGAAAAACGATTTGCACGGGAAGCCCTGTGTCGTGCGTGTGTGTGTCGGCAGAAAGTGCCGCCTTACAGCGCTAAACAGCGCCGCAGCGGGGTCGCAGCGGGGTCGCAGCGGGGTCGCAGCCTCGCTTGCCTTCGTCCTCGCTCTCTGCCGTGCGGCAGGCGCCGGAACCACAGGCTGCCTATCTCATCGATGTAGGTGTCAATGGAGCATGTTCATATGCCATCAGTAGACATCTGACATATGACCGCGGCACTTCAGTTGCGAGTATATACAGTCTCGCAGCTGTGTCGGTCAATGAAAATATCCTGCAGGTTGCGTTTTTTCTTAACACGTGTTTAATAACGTGATTGTTCGTTCGACAAAAGAAAAGCCGCCGGGTTTCCCCGGCGGCCGGCAAGCCGACTCTACAGCAGCGGTATCGCTGCTGTGGATGATACACTTAGCTGATTGTTATCGACAATGCCTGCTCGTCATACTGGCTGTTGGCATCCGTGCACCTTATCGTGAAACTGAACGTTGCCTTCTTCGTCGGAGTCCCGCTTATGACTCCCGTCGACGGGTTAAGCGTAAGCCCGTTCGGCAGGGTTCCGGAGACTTTCGTCCACGTGTACGGCAGTGTTCCGCCAGTGGCCTGGACAGTCGCGCTATAGGCTTGGCCGCGCGTGCCGCTCGGCAGACTTGTCGTCGTAATCGTCGGCGCAACCGGCGCCGCCGCTATCGTAATCGAGAGCGCCTGCGTGTCGGTATCAGCCGGAGCCTGGGAATCAGTCACCTGAACCGTGAAGTTGGACGTGCCCGTCGCCGTCGGGGTGCCCGTTATGGCCCCGCCTGAGGATAGAGAGAGACCCGCAGGAAGGCTTCCCGAGTATACCGACCAGCTGTACGGCGTTACGCCGCCGGTCGCCGCAAGATTCTGTGAGTATGCAACACTGACCGTCCCGCCCGGAAGGCTCGTCGTCGTAATGACAAGGTCTGCCGGAGGTCCGCCCGCCGCTTCGTAGCAGCCGATGTCATACGCGCTGCCCTGCGGTCTCGACGTGCCGAGGATGTCGTCCGTCACGTCCGTGAGCGTCGTCCCCGCGTCGATTGCAGGAGAGCCCGTCTTGAGCGTGTAGACGTGGTTGGCGGCATCGGTAAAGAGCGCCGTGTCCGCAGCCTGGATCGAGTGCACGTCATAGCCCAGCGCCTGCCACTGTGAGAAGTTTAGCACTGTCTTGTTATCATCTATCCCGAAGTACTCCATCACAACGTTGTAATCAGACTGGAAATCCGCCTGTGAGGACGTCGTGATGCATATGCTGCCGCGGTTCGTTGCCGTGCGGTAGTTGTACAGGATGTTGTTGAATACCCTGTTCCCGACCGGCGCCGGCAGTTTCCTGCTGTCGTTGAGGAAAACGCAGTAGTAACCGATGAGCCCGCCGCTGTCCGAGAGAACGGTATTGTTGACCGCTCTGTTGTAACGCGAGCACACTGCACCGTCGACCGCATACCACGTAATGCCTTTGTTCCCGAATTCATATATGAGGTTGTTCCTGAATGTCGACTCTTCGATGCCGTCGCAGTTGATGCCCGTCGCCGGGTTGTTGTGGCATACGTTGTCCTCGACCAGCCAGCCACTCATGACGCCGTCGCCACCCAGCGACGAGTCGCCGTTCATGTGTATCCCGTTCGCAACGCTCGCGCCGCAGTCGTTGCCGCGCAAAACGCCGTAATCCGCGCTGTTGTTGACATAGATGCTGTGCTCGCCGTTGCTATATGACGTGCAGTTCTCAATCAAAGCGTAGTTCGTGAAAGAATTAAAAATGCCCGTCGAGACGCCGTTATGCGCCACGCAGTTTCTGATCGTGATATGGCTGTTCATCTGGGTTTCGGTGTTGCGGACGTCGATCGGACGATACAACCCGCCCACGCCGTCGCATTCCAGACCTTCGATGACCCAGTATTCCACTGCGGCGTTGTAGTTCTCGATCTCGAGAACGCCCGAATGCCGGGCCTGGGCTGACAGGGAGTTCAATACAACCGTCCCTGCCGTCTCTGCCGCCAGTGTCTTGGGTGCGCCGCTTGTCCCGCTAAACTCAATCCTGCACCCCGCGTACGTCCCCGGCTTCACGAGTATCGTGTCGCCCGCTGCTATCGTCTGCACCGCGTACTGGATCGTTGCCCAGGGAAGCGCGGATGTGCCCGGATTGCCGTCGCTTCCGTTTGTCGCCACATAGTACGTCGTCCCAAGAGCCGACGCGCCGGCAAACGCTACCAGCAGAAGCGCCGCCGCAAAAGTCAGTGTTTTCTGCATTGCTATGTCTCCTGAATGTCCTCAGTTTCCTGAATTTCCTCGTACTTCACGAAAGTCTCGATGTCCCCTGTCTGCCCGGGGCGGCTTTCCCGGAAACGCGCCCGACCTCCTTTCCTGGCCCGCCGCAGACATTGCGCTGTTTTCGACGGCATACGGAAACCGACGGGTAGTTAACGCGTTATTCAGCTGGTAAAGGCGGCGCC
>CALMGO010000288.1 GCA_937863625.1 uncultured bacterium | reverse complement strand
CTCATCCGCAATATCGCCATCGGCATGAAACAGGCGCGCGCACTCGGGCGCTGCCAGATGGCGGGCATGATCAGTGACGTTTTCGGCCACCCGGCTCAGATCCCGCAGATCTTCGCGGGGTTTGGCATCCGCTCCGCGATTTTCGTGCGCGGGCTCACACCCGAGGAGAAAAAGCGCGGCTGGGTTCAGAAATGGGTCGCCCCCGATGACAAGCACAGCGTTACCATGTATTTTCTGCCGGGCGGCGGGTATGCGAGCCTCTACATGTGGGGGGATGATTCATTTGACGCCGAGCGATATCCCAACCGCCCGCCCGACGCTCGCGAGTACTCTGTGGAGCTCGCGACGAGGCACATCGGGAAAGCCGTGGCCGCGTATGAGCAGGGTGGGATGACTACGAGAAATTTGTGGCTTGGCAACGGCGTCGACCACCAGGAGGCGCAGCCCAATACGCCGACGCTCATCCGGGAAGTGAACAAGGCGCAGGACCGCATACACCTCACCCACTCCACGTACGAGGACATGATGAAAGCGGTCTTCGCCGAAAAGCGCCGTCTGCCGGAGATAAGCGGGCAATTCAGGCTGGGGCTTCACGGCACGATGACGAGCCGCGTCTACCAGAAACAGGCATACACGCGCATCGCGGCGCGTATCGAGGCGCTGGCCGAGCCGCTGCTTGCGATTGCGGACCTCTACGGCGCGGGGCACAGGGAGTTTCGCGAGCGCGACCACAGCGCCTACACGCTAAACCCCGGGCAGAACTGGGCGTCCTTTCCAGAGTACCCCGCGGCCCAGATGGAGTATCTGTGGAAACTCCTCCTCAAAAATAGCCCCCATGATGATATCTGCGGCTGCAGCGTCGACGCCACCCACCAGGACATGGACAACCGGTTCAAGCGGGCGGCGGAAATCACCGAGTACCTCGCGCGGGACGCCATGCTTATCACCGCCGGGAGATTTGCGGCTCGAAGGGCGGACTCCAAAATGCCCATTCTTGTGGCGTTTAACCCCAATAGCGTCGCGCGGCGTGAGAGGGAGACCGTGACGTTATTCATCGAGGGGCTAAAGAGCGCGGCCGGCCTTGGCGTCGTCGATGCAAGCGGCGCCGCGGTGCCGTGCGTCGTCGACCACGCGCGCCGCATCAAGAGGCGCCCCTTTGACGGCAACGACTTTGTCAAGGAAGGCATCGACGGCATGGAGGTGACACTGTCGACCCTGCCGCGACTGCCTGCGTGCGGGTTTGCCGCGTTTGACATCGTGACCGATGGCAAAGAAGTGCCTCAAGAGCCGGTGTCGGCGAAGGTGGCAAAAGCGTCACGCAAAGGAAACGCCGTTGTCGTGGAGACCGAGTTCCAGAAGGTGACCATCCACGCCAACGGCACGTTTGACGTTTACGACAGGAAAACTTGCCGCGACTACAAGGGGCTTGGGTGTCTTGAGGACATCGAGGACGTCGGCGACGAGTACAAGTACATGCGTTTCCAGAAACCCTCGCGCCCCTATACGTCAAAGGCCGCGCGCGGCTCGGTAAAGGTAGTGTCGCATGACGCCATTTCGACGTGTGTCGAGGCGCAGTTCAAGATGCGTGTCCCTGCTGAGGTAGCCCCCGGCCGCATAGCCAGGAGCAAGCGGACAGTTGCGTGCGACGTGCGGATGCGGCTTGAGATACCGCATTACAGAAGCGGCGGGCGTCTTGGCGTATCGGTTGATAACAGCGCAAGGGATCACGAGATGTTCGTCGTGTTTCCGACGGGGTTAAAAGCCGCGAAGTTCGAGTATGATTCGAAGTTCGACAGCGCCTTCTACGACGTCGGCGAACGCGTGGCGAGAATAGACTCGTTCGCGCTCTTTCATGAGGGCAGAGCCGGTCTTGGCGTTGTGGGCGACTGCCCGACACTCGCGTTTACCGGCATCGACCGCGCAGGCAGGGCTGAACTCCGCCTGAGCGTCTTTCGCGCTGTTGACCATGTGAAGGTAGGCATTCCGCGCGAAGTCTGGAACGCCGAAGAGGGGCAGTGCCTTCGCACCATCGAGCGCGTGTTTGAATGGGCGACGGGTGAATACAAAGACGTCCGGCGGCACTGCATCGAGACGCGACGGGCCATTCATGCGGGTTCGATGATGATACCCGTTACTCCGTGGGAGCGACTGCGGTACACCGACAGCCGCCATGCGACACTCGCGCCGCGCGAGGAGAGCATTGTCAGTATCGACGGCGACGATGTGCATCTTTCGGCGTGGAAGAAGGCCGACGACGGCCGAGGCTGGATAGTGCGTGTTTACAGCCTGGCCGACAGGGGAGGGCGGTGCTCTGTCCGAGTGGGAGCGCCAGTCGCGTCGGCGTGGCTTTGCGAACTTGATGAGAAACCCGCGAAGAAACTCGCGCGCAACAGGGACGGCGCATACGCTTTCGGAATCGGTTCGAAGGAGATAAAGACAATCCTTTTGCGAATCGAGTCGAAGGCGGTCGTGCGGCACAAACTCGAATAACGCGCCGTTTCGATTGTACTGTGGCGCGAGAGACACGCGCCGCATTATCAGAGGTCGATGCGATAGCGGCATTTCTGCCGGTCGCCTCTGGCGTACATTTCGGTTTCGGGGGGCACGTCCACCGTATTGACCAGTTGAGCGCCGAGTATCTCGCACGTCCGGCGGCTGGCGGCGTTGTCGGGGTTGACCGTTATCCATACCGCCTTGAGGCCGTGTCTTGCCGCCAGCGGCAGGATCAGTCTGCAAGCGCGCGCAGCGTAGCGTCTGCCCCTGTATTTCTCGTCGACGCCGTAGCCTATGTGCCCCGCATAGAGCACGATGTGATCGGTCTCGCCGATTCGCAGGCTGATCTGCCCCATCGTCGTTGCCGTGCCGGTGAGCACCATGGCGAACGAGTACGCTGGAACAAACCCCTTGTCCGGGAGCGCGGGCAGCTTTTGCCTCAGCACCAACTGGAGGTCGCCGTCAATCAGTTCCCCCGGGTCAAGAAACGTGAAATCCTGTTCGGGCACGATGACGGCCTCCGACTGTCTCTGTAAAAGGACAACTGCAAACCGCGCTTACTTGCGCCGCCCTTTGCCAAGCGACTTGAGCAGCGCCTTGACCTCGGCGGCGATTTCGCGGACGGTGGCGTCGGCGACCTTTTTTCCCGGCGCGGCGCTGGCCGTGAAACGAGGGTCTTCGTCGCGGGAGAGGTAGCCGTTACCAGCCGCCTTGCCGTCAAAGCCGGGGCCGTCGACGACTGCGTAATCGGTGTATTTCATGCGGCGGGATTTGGGCGGCAGTTGGCGTATGTCGACCGACGCGGGGTGGAGGTGCATGAGTAGCCCCGTTTCGCCGCGCGCGGCGTGTTCGCCGGAGCCCGAAAGCATCGTCTTTGGTGCGGCCATTCTGACATGGACCGCGAGGTCGGTAGTGCTGGTGAACTCGACTGCGAGGCGTTCCAAGACGCGGATGTGGTTTTCGCCGCCGTGGCCGTTTACGAGGACCGCGAGGCGCGCCTTGAGCGTCGTGATGGCGCGGAGAATCTCCCGCACCACTATCGCGAATATCTCCTCGGGGCAGTACATGCTCGGCATGAAGTTCTTCGGAAAGTCCATGCCGACGACGTATTTGTCGGTGGGAAAGCCGAGGCTGGCGAGCTGCTCGGGGCGGCGTTCACGCTCGGTGCCCCAGAACTGCGTCGGCCATACGACCCCGCCGGTGCGGCGGCAGGAGGCGAGGGCGGCGTTTTCGGCGTTAAGGGGGTCGGTGCCAAACGGCATGTGTGGGCCGTGCCATTCGAGCGGGCCGAAGGGCACGTAGACGACGGAGGTCTTTTTGAGGCGGCCGGCGATCTCTCCGGGGCGCAGGTGCGACATTCTCACTTCGGCGCGGGTTTTCACGGGACGCTCCTTTTGCGAAGTCGGGATTTACGTGAATTTCCATCGAATATGGTCGCACGCGGCCGGAGAAAGTCAACCGTCTTGTGGCGGGCATGGGGGCAAATGAAATGCGGCGGATTTGTGGGGCGCGGGGGGGCTTTGGCGCCAGCCGATCGGATGCGCCAATCTACATGTCAGGGAAATACGCCGGCGGGTTTCCCGTTGAACGGGAGAGCGCTGGTGGTTATCATCAGTTTTATCTGAAATGCTGCAGAATCACGTGGCCTTAGTGCAACTGGAGGGTTCTTGCGGTGAGTACGGAGATAGCGCTGCGGACCGGTGTCTCTTGCCGGGCGGGGACATGAGACAGCCACGTGCGCTTATTATTGCAGGACCTAACGGTGCCGGTAAGACTACGTTTGCCAGAGAATTCTTAGGTAGCGACTGGACCTCGGAGGCTTTCATCAACGCGGATGTGATTGCAGCTGGATTGGCGCCACTTGAGCCGGAGGATGCGTCCCGCAAGGCCATGCGTGTCATGGCGGAGATTATGCATTCGCGCGTCAGCGACCGCAGGGACTTTGCCGTGGAGTCGACGCTATCCGGCCGAAGTTATGCCAAGCAGATAAGCAGGTGGAAACAGGTTGGATACGAGGTCAAGATCGTTTACCTGAAGCTCAAGACCATCGAACTCGCAATCAAACGTGTGCGAGCCCGTGTTGCACAAGGCGGCCATAATGTCCCAGAGGCAATCATTCGCCGCAGGTTCGTTCAAGGATGGGACAACTTTCAGCACATATACCGGCCTTTAGCAGATGTCTGGCAGGTTTATGACGCTAATGGGCCAAAGCCCATATTCGTGGTTGAGGGAGAAAATAAGTGACCAAGTCATCCGCCAGGAAAGCAGATTTAATCGGCACCTACCCCGCCATGCTTCGCGCCGCTCAGCGGGCCCGTGATGTCGCCCGGTTCCACGGAACGCCTCTTGTGG
>CALMGO010000287.1 GCA_937863625.1 uncultured bacterium | reverse complement strand
GCTGCTGAAGAGGTTGGCCGCGAGCGCGAGGATTGCTACTAAGATTATGGCCGCCACGCCTATCGCGGCGCCAACCATGATGAGTAAGACAAACGGCACCACTGCGAGCATTCCGTAGAACCACGCCGCCAGATACCTGAGGTACGACATCACCCCCACGCCAGCACCCGTGATGCCAAACCGCGCCTCCCAGATCGCCTGTCTGCGGGAGGCCTTGGAGAAAGACGCCGCCGACAGCACAGCCGCGAGTATGACAAGTATCCCCAGCTGGGGGAAAAACACCGTCAACACCACCATGACACACAGAAGCACGACCGTAGCGCGGTTGGTCCACCGGGGGCCGTGCGGCTCCTCATGTCCGTCTACACGCGTAACTTCCACCTGTATCACTTCGTTTTCCATGGTCTCCTCCGCGCACAATTTTGCCCGAACGGGCGCGCAGAGTCAAGTCCGCGCCTCAATGCACCCCTCCCTTCGCGATTGACACCACAGGCGCGGTGAATATAATTTCCCGCACGTGGCGGGGTAGCTCAGTTGGTAGAGCAGCGGACTCATAAGCCGCGGGTCGCGGGTTCGAGTCCCGCCCCCGCCACCAATTTCTCTCATCTCCCAGAGCGTATCTGCTTTCGCCGGAAGATTTTTGCGGGAACCCGGATGCAACGAATGCTCTCCTATAGACCGTCCGGCGCGGCGCGACAGAAACCGCTTGCCGCGCCATGAACCTTCATCTGTTACAACCGGAGCAGCCATGAAGAAAGCAACCGTTTTTGCCCTGTTCATCGTCCTTGTTGCGAGTGTACTCGTGCTGTCGGCGGTTTCCGTTCGTCTTTGGGGTTCAAAGAGCGAATCCTCCCTGCCTCCCGCTGAAATCGCGATTACACTCGATATGACGGTGCAGGAGATTGCCGACACCTGGCATGTCGAGCCATCCGCCCTCAAGCGCCCATTCGGCCTTCAAGGCCAGTCGGACCTGGCCAAAACGATTTCCGACCTCGGTTTATCCGTTGAAGAGGCGGCAGCCGCCGCGAGGAAGGCCGCCGCCATCCAGGCCGAAGAGGGGTCCAAGAACTGGGTCAAGATACTCGCGAAATTCGTCGCATGGTTTGTCTTTCTCGGGGTTGTCTTTGTCCTTATGCGCCGGCGTGTCGTAACGCCCGGGCGCAGAAAGACGCTTCTCGTTGCGGCCGTTCTCGTCTTTGGCGTAGTGCTGGGGAGCGACCCGAGTCCGATGGGCACGGTCAAGGACGCAATCGCCCTCTACGGCGCGGAGCGGGTGATTTTCCCGCCGAGGCTCGTCGCGTTTCTCGCGTTTCTGGCGATGACGATCTTCGCCAACAAGTTCATCTGCTCGTGGGGCTGCCAACTGGGCGTCCTCCAGGACCTCATCTTTCGCATCAACCGCGACGGCGAAGACCGCCGGCCGGTCCTGCTACAGTGGAAACCTCCCTTTGCGCTTTCCAATACCATCCGCGCCGCGTTTCTCGCCGTCTTCACGTTTGTCGCCTTTGCGTGGGCGAGAGACATCATCGCTCCCGTCGACCCGTTTACGGTCTTCAAACCCGCCTCGCTCAGTATCGCCGCCGGCGTCTTTGTGGCCGTCATTCTCGTCATGAGCCTTTTTACATATCGCCCGTGGTGCCATTTCTTCTGCCCGTTCGGCCTGGTCGGCTGGCTCGCTGAAAAGGCGAGTCTCTATCGCGTGAAGGTCGACTACGACACCTGCATTGCTTGCGGCGCGTGCGCCAAGGCATGCCCGTCGACTGTAATGGGGGCGATATTGAAGCGGGACAAAAGGACGATTCCGGATTGTTTTGCGTGCGGGACGTGCATCGGAGTATGCCCGACGAAATCGATCAGCTTCGCGCGTGGCAGGCGTGACGTGCCGCCGGAGGGCAAATTCGCCGCGCCCGAATGACGGTCATCGAGGAGCGGGACTGCATCCGAACGGCGCTGCTACTGCGCCTCTCCCGCCTCGTCGCCTTCGAGCTCCATCTTAAGAGCGAGAAACCGCAGGAGGTCTTTGAGGGACAGCACGCCGACGAGCCGGTTGCCGTCCACGACCATGAGGCGGCTTGTCTTCGTCGCGTTCATCCTGACAAGCGCCTTCATGGCGTCCTCGTCGGGGGAGATGACGTTCTCGGTGGAGCACTCGCTCGCCACGTCGCCGACGGTCCACTCGGACCACTCTGAGTGCGGCACGTCCTTTACCTGCCGCGTCGAGACGCACCCTGCAAGCATGTCTCCGTCCATCACCGGAAACATCTTGAAGTGATACTTATATATATACTCATCAACGAGCTGTTTGATGGTGAGCTCTCTCGGAACGGCGACGACGTCGCTTGTCATGAACCGGCGGACCTTTTCACCGGAAAGGGCCTGCTTGACGATAACGCCCTGGTAGCCCTGTCTGGCCGCGTTGCGCAAGAACATCCCGATGAGTATATACCACATGCCGCCAAGTGTGTGCGTCATGATGATGCTCAGAAAGCCGAGCACGATAAGCAGCGCCCCGAAAAAGAGCCCTATCTTCGACGCGATCTCCGTTGCTTTTCGGAGGTTATTTTTCCACTGCCAGAGCATCGACCGCAGTACGCGCCCGCCGTCGAGCGGAAACCCTGGTATCATGTTAAACGCGGCCAGATAAAGGTTTATGACTCCGAGCCACCTCAAAAGCCCCGTCACGGGCACCGGCCAGTCCGCCCGCGCGGTAAGTATCGATACGCCTACGGCCGCCGCGCCGAGCACTACGCTCGACGCCGGGCCCGCCACCGCCATCATAAACTCCGCCTTCGGGCTCGGCGGCTCTTCGGCCATCTCCGCCACCCCTCCGAAGATAAACAGCGTTATCCCCTTCATCTGCAGGCCGTAAAGGCGAGCGACGAGGCTGTGGCAGAGTTCGTGAAATACGATAGACATGAAAAGCCCCAGCGCACCCAGGAGGCCCATCAGAAGATACGTCGAGGACGAAAGGCCGGGGACCTGCTGTGGAAGAACCGCAGCCGACAGCGACCACACCACCAGCACCAGTATCACCAGCCAGCTGAGGTCCACCTTTACCTCAAAGCCGAACATCGTGAAAAGCTTGATAGTCTTTGTGAACATCTTCGCTCTCCGTAGCATGCCTGCGCGCCGGCGTCTCTTTGTCTGCGACAGCCGCCGTGACCGTCTTACCCTGATAGACCGTCGCGAGCCGCTACGGTTCCCGTAATTGTGAATCCCGCTGCGACTCTCCACCGGTGAGTCGCACGCTCCACTTCCACCTGTACACGCCGCCCCCCATCCACAGGCCCAGCGCCGCCGCGACGGCGACGTCCGAAACATAATGCTGAACCGTCAAAATCCGCGTCAGCCCGCACAACCCCGCCGCCACGAGAAATACGCCCCGACCGCGCGGATACATGGCCGACAGCGCTCCAGTGAGGGCAAACGCCGCTATCGTATGCGCCGATGGAAACGCGGTGTAGTTATTGTCGCGCCAGCCCTCGAAGATCCGCCACATCCGCCCGCTCTCGAAATACTCGAGCGGCCGCGCCCTGCCGGCAGTCATTTTTACAAGATGCACCGTTACAGCCGCCAGCGCCACCGCGAGCAAAAGCCTCTTGGCGTCCGCGCGCCTTTTCGGTTCGAGCGCCAGTATCACCGCCAGCGTGAAAATAACTACATACGCCTGGCCGTACTGCCCCGCAGCCTGAGTGAATGATTCGAGCCAATGCGGGCGGCTGTACTTGAAAGGCTCGCAAAGGCGCGCCAAAGGCACGTCCGCGAAGAAGTACGAGAGCAAAATCGCTGCCGCAAACACGGCGATCTTGAGCGCGTGCGTTCTCTGGGAAAGGTCTGTCATTGATTTTCCCGCTTACCTGTCCGGGCAAGAGTCATCGTCGCCCCCATTAACGTTGAACTTTTCGCCTCGCCGGGATATCCTTTGCAC
>CALMGO010000286.1 GCA_937863625.1 uncultured bacterium | reverse complement strand
GATAGCCGACTGGATTCCAGCCTTCCTCACCGGCACGGAGAACCCTTCTGCCATCAAGCGATGCATATGCGCCGCGGGGCATAAGGCGATGTTTAACCCCGCTTGGAACGGGTATCCGGACGCCGATTTCCTCGGTTCGCTTGATGAGGGGCTTGCCCGCGTCCGCGCCACTCTCCCGGACAAGGCATATACGATAGCCGACACAGCCGGCTCTTTGACTCCCGAATGGGCCGCGAAACTCGGCCTCGCGGCGGGCACCCCGGTGGCCGTCGGAGCGTTTGACGCTCATCTCGGAGCCGTAGGTTCGGGCATAAAGCCGGGCGTTCTCGTCAAGATACTCGGCACGTCCTCCTGCGACATGATGGTCTCTCCGATGGACAGCGACCTGCCCGACATCCCTGGCCTTTGCGGCATTGTTCCCGGTTCGATTCTCCCCGGGTACTATGGGCTCGAGGCCGGCCAGTCCGCCGTCGGCGATATCTATAACTGGTTTGTAAACTCTATCCAGCCCCGCGGCGCGGCCGGCACTCACGAGTCGCTCACCCGTGACGCCGAGGCGCTCGTACCCGGCCAGAGCGGTCTTCTCGGCCTCGATTGGCATAACGGCAATCGCACCGTCCTTGTAGACCAGCGCCTTACGGGACTCCTGCTCGGCATGACGTTACAGACAACTCCCGCCGAAATCTACCGCGCATTGATAGAGTCCACCGCCTTCGGCGCGCGTGTTATTGTGGAGAGGTTCGGGGAGTACGGTGTGAAAGTCGACCGCATCGTAAACTGCGGCGGCATCTCCGCGAAAAACACCCTCGTCATGCAGATTTACGCTGACGCCATTGCGCGCCCGATGGAGATATCGAGGAGTTCGCAGACGTGCGCCCTCGGCGCAGCCATTGCCGGCTCGGTCGCCGCGGGCACTTCACGCGGGGGGCATCCCGATATCCTCACTGCCGCAAAGGCCATGACCGCTGTGCAGCCTACGGTCTTTTCGCCAACACCCGGGAACGTCAAAATCTACGAGAGGCTTTACTCCATGTACCGCCACCTGCACGACGTCTTTGGCACGCGCGATACCTCGGACAATCTCTACGACGTCATGAAGGAGTTGCTCGACATCCGCGACGCGGTAAGTGCGTAGGGCAGGAAATAATTGAACAGTCACGAGATTTCTTGAACGAAAACTCCGCTCTGCGGCTCCCTATAGTAGATACATTACTCTCCGGGACATACTGCTCTGTCGTCCAGGTCGCAAAAGGGGGCACACAGATGAGAAAAGCATACTGTCTCACTGGCGTTCTCGTGTTTCTCGTCTCGTTTTCGCTCTTCGCCGCCGATGACGCCCCTCAGGAGCCCGCCTCGTTCCCTCTCCATGAGGCCTCCGCCTTCGGTGACTCCATGAACATCATGCTGGCCCGCGGCCAGATGGATCAGTGTTCCAAAGAACGCGACCCCGATGTGGCTGTGTATCCCAAGTTCACTTCAGACTCGCCTCTCTTCGGCAAGGTCGGCTTTGACGGTGAATGGTGGGATGACAATTCCGGCACTATCTACCATTTCGCCCTGGATGAATCCGCCGGAACAGGCAAAGGCTATGACCGGCTCTACTTCGACTTCAACCGCAATCGCGACCTCACCGATGAGCCCCCTTTTGCTGAGATGGAAAAATCGCCCTCCGGCGCGGACCCCGGATGGCAGGAAATCGACCAGTTGGTTTGCTTCGACTATATCGAGGTCCCGTTCGATTTCGGCTCCGAACTCGGCATCCGTCCCTTCCGAATTCTGCCGAGACTCTCCATCAGCACCAAGTACGGATACTATGCTGCGTTGGGGTTCGTCTGCCCCGTTATTCGCCAGGGAACCGCAGTCATCGGCGGCGAGGAATTCCCAGTCACGATGGCTCAGGCCTACAGGATCACCGGCCGCTTCGACAATCCCGCCACGTACCTGGCGGCAGGTCCAGGGGAACCCCATTGGATGCAGTTCCTCACCGCATTTCGCTACGCCAATGACAAACTGTATTCTCTCTCGACCACGCCCATAGGCGACACCTTGTTCGTCAGGGAATATGACGGCGACTTTGGCGTTTTCAAGGTTGGCGCAGGCGGACGCGAAGAAGCAACCGACATCACGTTCAGCGGCAACTTCCGCTCCCAGGACTCAGTAGTTGCCGTCGGCGCAATCGACAAAGGGGACTTCCCCTTTCCTTCGTCTGCAGAGGAGGCCCTCGTGCCTGTCGGCGACTACTACGTTGACACGCTCAGCATCAAGTTCGGCAGGTTCTCCATCTTCCTCTCGGTCAACTACCACTCGGACGGCCTGCCCCGCCAGCGCCGCGGCAATCCCTTCAAAAGAGCCATAACGATTCGCAAGGGCAAGCCCTTTGTCCTCGACTTCTCGAATACCCCGGAGGTCCTCTTCGCGAGTCCCAAAGAACTCGAACATTTCAAGCCCGGCGACTCCGTCGAGGTCAAAGCCGTCCTCATCGACCCCGTTCTCGACATCATGATACGCAACATCAATGACACCTCCCGCAAGACGATGAAAACTTACAAGTCCCCCGACGGAGGAGAAGACTCTTTCGAAACGCCAGTGTCTCTCGACCCCAAGGTTGTTGTCAAAGACTCCGCGGGCAAGACGTTCGCCGAGGGCACCCTCCCCTTTGGCTGAGACGGCACCTGCGGGTACTCGTGGCGAGTACCGGATGATATTGATGTCAGGGATGGCATGGAGACCTTCACCGTCGAGGTCGAATACGACACACAGTTCCTCTACGGCACGGTAAAGGCCTCGCGGGAAATAGTAATCGAGTCAAGGTGACTTGGCGCTGAGTTCTGCGGTGTGTCAGGCTGGCTCAGCGCCGATCGTCTTCGTCCTCGTCGCCGCCGTCGATCTCGGACCGCCCGAGCCAGCCCTTGCGCTTGAAAAAGAAAAGCATTCCCAGCACGGTGGCGCACATGACGCTCAATACAAACGGGTACCCGAACGCCCAGTTTAGTTCCGGCATGTTCCAGGCTGACTTCTCCACGTTGAAATTCATCCCGTAAAGCCCCGCTATGAAACTGAGCGGCAGGAATATCGTCGCTATGATGCTCAACACCTTCATCACTTCGTTCATGCGGTTGCTGACGTACGACATGTACGTCTCCACGAGCCCCGCGGCAAGTTCCCGGTAGTTTTCTATCATGTCGATAATCTGCATCGTATGGTCGTAGCAATCCCTCAGATACAGCCGTGCGTCCTTCGTTATAAATGGCGTCTCGTCCCGCATGAGCGAGTTCACCGCCTCCCTCAGTGGCCACACCGCCCTCCGAAGCGCCAGCAGGTCCCGCTTCATCGCGTGCACCCGCCCGATAAGGCCCTTTTGCGGGTGTCCCGCCACCTCGTCCTCCATTGCGTCAATCCGCTCCCCGTACTCCTCGAGCACCGGGAAATACCCGTCCACCACCGCGTCGAGAAGCGCGTATGCCAGGTAGTCAGGGCCTGTCGTCCGTATCCTCCCGCGACCCTCCCTGATGCGCTTTCTGACCTCGTCAAATACGTCCCCCTGCTTTTCCTGAAACGTGATTACGAATTTTCTGCTGAGGAAGAGACTCACCTGCTCCGTCTCAAATCTGCCCGTCATGGCAGGCATCCGCACGACCACAAACTCGTGCTCGTCGTAGTGCTCCGTCTTCGGCCGTTGATATACGTTTACGACATCTTCAAGCGCCAGTCTGTGCAGTTTGCATACGTGGCCGAGTTTGACGAGTGTCTCCTCTTCGCCCAGCCCGTCAACGTTCACCCATGTGACCGGCCACTTCTCAAAGTACGCCGCAAGCGACTCTATGTCGGTTACCTGCTCCTCTTTAACATCCTCCGGCCCGTATGCTATCACCGTCACCACCGGCTTCGGCGCATTAGGGTCGACTGATATCGTACCCGGCGGCACGTCCGTCGCAGTGTCGGCAAACTGCCTCTTTACCCTTCCCCCCACCCGCTTCTTCTTCCCGCTCATGCCTTCACCTCACCCACAAGCCTGAATTGCGCCGTGGCTGACCTGCCCCGACGCCCCTCAGTTTCATCGGCACATTCGCTCCGCCTCTAAAGCTGCTGTCCATGAGTTCAGAAGTAGTCGCGCTCCAAAAGCACATTCAACTGCGCCACATCCTCGTCGCTGCCAATCCGGCCGGTCACTTCGACGTTCTCCAGCGGCGCCCTCCCCGGAGCGCAGTAGTTACGCTCGGGCAGTAGCTCACATTCCGCCCCAAAGTAATGCCGGAAAATGACTCTGAACGTGTTCACCGGCGTTATCGACTCGTACAACTCTCCCGCTCCCCCTTCGGGCAGATAGTACGCGTTCAGAATCGATATCCTGTCACCCAGGTAACTTCCCTTCACGTCCTCCGGGTGGAGAAATGCATCGCCGCCGTGGTCGCCCTGCACGATTATTATGGGTTTGATCTCAGATGCAGCGAGGATTCCATCTATCGTCTGTGGAACCTGACTGCAGATGTATTCGAGCTGCTCCCCGTATCGTCTGATATACTCGCCGCGCGTAAGGCCGCCGTCAGCGTGTATAATGTAGTTGCCGCCGCCTGTGCCCTCAAACCTCTCGTAAGTAGCATCCGCACCGTCGCGCCGGAAGACAAAAGGCGGGTGCGGCGCCATGATGTGCGCGTACACAAATACCGGAAATCCCATTCTCGCTGTCTCCGGCAGCCGTCTGAGAGCGTCCAGCACGTCACTGCGTTTGCGCTCTCTCTTGGCCGCCGCCGTGGAATACGCGGTCGTATTCATGAGCCCCTCCTCAAACGCCCCTCCCCCGCAGTGCATCTTGATATCCGCGCTCTTCACATCCCCGGTGCCGTCAAAGCACACAAACTTGTAGCCCACGCTTCGAAGCAGCCTTACGACTTCGCCTTTCTCCCGCATTGCCGCCAGCGGCACCGCGTCTACCGTGTCAAGCCGCTTCGTGTAATCCGGAAGGTACCGGCAGTTAAGCGACGACGCCATCGAGCACAGAGTATTCGAGTAATTGCTTGTGCTCTTCCCGGCCACATAGAATCCCTTTTCCTGCAGGAAGGCGACAAACTCGCTTACGTCCGTTCCATACAGTTCACGCAGCTTGTCAGGCCTGCCAAAGCCATCCAAAACGATGTAGTAGATGTTTCTCGCTTCGGCTGGAGCAAATATCCTGATAGGGGCGCTCCCAAGCTCCCTTTCAATGGCGCGCCGCGCTTTCACGGCCTCGAATTCGTACGTGCCGATACGAACGGCACTTACAATCACGAGCGCCGCCCCCGCAACGTTGAGCGCCGTCGTCACAGGCGAGAGCCCCCAACGCGTTCTCACCGCCGCGATTGCTCCCGCTGCAAAAACTACCGCAAACGCTGCTCCGAGAGTGATTTCAATACCGAGTTCGCCAAATCCGGCTGCAAATTCCCAGGAATGAAGAATATCGAGTATACGCCCGTATGATGAAAAGAGCAGCACAGCGAGCGTCACTACAATGCCCGCTTTTTGACCGCTTTTAACCAGCCGCGCCAGAAGAAACCATATTGCGAGAGTCGCCGCCACCGCCTTTGCCGACACGCCAAGCATGTCGCCGAGGGCGTAGCCGCCAAGGTTCTTTGAGAATAGAAACAGTATTGGAAACAATGTGAAGAGAATCGGATGAATTGCCGGTATTTTCTTTTCTCTCATACCCAAACCTCGCCCCCCCCCCGGAGACCTGGCCAAGCTTTACCATCGGCGAAAATATCACACATGAGCGGCTATGTCAATGCCCTCCTTGATTGGTGTGCAGCCTCTCTCAGCGGAAAACTGGCCTTCGAAATGAGAAAGGCCCCGCTTCACACAGGGCCTCTATGGGTGATATGATGGTGCCGAAGGGGGGACTCGAACCCCCATGAGGTAACCCTCATTAGGTCCTGAACCTAACGCGTCTGCCAATTCCGCCACTTCGGCACAGCGAAAGATTCTATCACTCCCGCCTGCCTTGTCAACTCTCCATGTCGCTGCGCTCGTGTCTATCTCTCCTCGCCCGTTCCTCTGCATCCCAGCCGCCTACGCGCAAGGAGCCCAAACTCCTATACCGGCAAAGACATTACATAAAGCATCACGCCCCTCCGGGCCGATAATTCACCAGTGGGCAAATAGCGGGCGTAGTCCGCGCCTGGTGTGTGTTTGACTAAGCCGAGGAGGGGCATTGTGCGACACCCCGGAAGTTACGTTAAGGCGTTCGTCCTGATTGTCGCTCTCTCCGCCGGTGCCTTCGCGGGGCTGGTCGTGCAGGACGACGCCACAGGACAGATATACTGCCGTTCCCAGAGGTTCCTCATCCCGTATGAAGCCGCCGACTCCGGACCCTCAGGGGTCTCCGCTGTCCGCCTCTACTACACCAGCGACAACGGCAACACATGGACACTCTTCGGCGAAAAACCCGATACCGCCGGCTCGTTTGAATTCATCGCCCCAGCCGACGGCGTCTACGGCTTTACGGTCGAGGCGATTGACAAGGCCGGCAACGTCGAACTGAAAAACGGCCCCGCCGGCGGCACAAAGCCCGAGATTTCGGTCGTCATCGATACGCGAGCGCCTCAGGTGGAGCCGGTTTTCCCCCGGCAGGACCTCGAGCTGGCCCCCGGGGCCCATCTTCGCGTCCGCTTTCGCGCCGCTGATCCAAATCTCTCACCCTCCACCGCAGCCATCTCCGTTCAGAAGGATGACATGGACTCATGGGTCGCCCTTCCAAACGTCACCTTTCAGGACAACGAGTTCTTCGCACAGGGAGAGGTGCTTTTCCCCGGCACGTACAATGTGATGCTTTCGGTCGGCGATCGCGCCGGCAATTCCGCCCAGAGTACCTTCTCATTTGTCTGTACTCACAATGCAAAGCCGCCATCCAACCAGACCGGCCCCATCGGACGCGACTGGGAGGTCCCCCTGGCCGCACCGCCACGAGCCAAAAGCCTCGTATTTGACATCGACTACCGGGTCGATGACATCGGAGGCATGCCGCCTTCCGCCGTCGGCCTTTGGTATACGACTGATAGCGGTGTGACCTGGCAGTTTTACGGCCGCGACCCCGATGTCGCCTCCCCGTTTCGCTTTCAGGCTCCATCTGAGGGCATCTACGGGTTCAAACTCACCGCAACTTCGCAGTCCGGCATCTCCGAGGCGCCGCCAAAACCCGGTTCCAAGCCCGACATTCAGACTCTGGTCGACGTAACATTCCCGACGCTCATGCTTGACGACCCGCGCGGCGGCGAGAGCTATCCCGGCGGCGAAGTGCATTATCTCACGTGGACCGCCCGCGACGATCATTTCGGTTCGCTGCCCATTTCGCTGTACCTGTCCCGCGACGGCGGACAATGGGAACTCCTTGCCGCCGACTTGCCCAATAACGGCGTCTACGGCTGGAATGTCCCCTACCTTGAGTATGCCGCCTGCCGCCTCAAGATCGAGGCGCGAGACCAGGTCGGAAACACCACCTCCGTCACTTCGGACACTTTCTACATTGTCAGCGCCCCCGCCGAGACACGTATTCTCTCCGTCGTAGCGGCCGTCCCGCAGCTTGGCGTTTCCGAATATCGCCCCGAGCCGGTTGAGAAAGTCCAAGAGACTCCGCAGCCCCAGCCCACTCCCCCGCCGACCCAGTCTGATGACGTCGAAATGAAAAAACTCGTTCAGACCGCCACGGGACTCCGGCTGCGCGGTGATTACGAGGCGGCCGAGGCCGCGCTTCGCCAGGCCATGCAGAAGTCCCCGCACAGCACACTCCCTCGATGTGAACTTGGCGCCGTCCTCATACAGGAGGGGCGCCACAGTGACGCGGTGGATGTCCTGCGGGAAGCGCGCGCTCTGGATGCCACTGACCTGGATGTCCTTTACAATCTGGCCACGGCATATTATGCTTTAAGTGATTACACGAGCGCCGCGGCCGCGTTTGAGACTTTTGTCGCCATCGATCCTCGAAACGAAGCCGCCCTCTGGAATCTCGTAAATGCTTATCAGTCTGCGGGTAATACCGCCATGGCATCGCAGGCCGCCCGGAAAATCGTCGCACTCGATGTCCCGGGCAGCCCCTTTACCGGAAGAGCCCGCAGGTATCTCGAAGCGGTCCGACAGCCTGACCGGCCATAACCCGCCGGGCAATCGCGCCGCTCGCGGTTACTGGAGAGGGGATACATGTCCAAGGCGCAGTCCGGCGCCGTGCCGGTCGTTTCGCTGCTTTTCGGCAGGAAAGCCAGAGAAGACCTCTTTGACGAGTACCTCGCCGGCGAGCACATGGAGCGCATCACGTCAATGGTGGCTCCTGACGGAGCCGTTACGGTCTCACGGTATGACGCCGCGGAAGCTTCGGTTGCGGATTGCCTCGATGAGGTTGCCACCCCGTCGCTTTGGGGAGGCGTGCGTCTTGTAATCATTGACAATGCTGAGAAGCTCCTCTCGCCTTCCGTCACTGAGCGTGATGCGCTTCAAGGGTTGGTCGCCAGAATGGCCTCCTTCGCCTCGGCAACACCTCATTCGGCGTTTCTCGTTCTTATCGCCCGGGCTCTTGACGTTCGCGCTGACGCTCCTGTGACGTCCTTTGCCCCCGCAGCCGCCCTCATAAAGGCGATCTCCGCTGCCGGCGGGCTTTTCTCCTGCGTTCCACCCTATGAGTCTACCCTCAAGTCAGCCCTCCTCGAACGCGCCCGCAGGGCAGGCGTCCGCATCATCCCGGCCGCCGTAGACGCGCTTATTGCCATGACAGGCACGGACCAGCTCGCCCTTCAGAGTGAGCTCGACAAGCTCATAATCACCTCCGACCCCTCCCGACCCGTCAACGCCGCTGATGTCGAGGCGCTGGTCGCTTCCCGCGCACAGGCCAGTGTCTTCTCACTGGCCGACCACATACTTGACACGAATATAGCCGCGGCCGCAGCCGACCTGCGCAGCCTTCGCGAAACCCCTGCGACCCGCAGCGCAGCTTTTCTGCTCATGAGTCTGTCTGCTTCCTTTCGTCGTTATCTCGCGGCCGCTGAAGACGTCGACGCCGGAAAAACTCCCGCTGCGGCCGCGGCCGCTTCGGGGATGCCGCGCTTTTTTCAGAGAGCCTTTGCCGCGCGGCTGTCGCGTTGGACATCCCGTGACCTTGTCGCTCTTCTCGACCGAGTCCTCGTGTGCGACATGCAGGTAAAGACCGCCTCCGTGTCTGAGGAAATCGCCCTCGAGACATTCATCGCCGACGCATGTGCGCGCCGGCTGGAGTCTCCACAACTCGTAGGCAGGTGGATCTATGAAATCTAAACTCGCTCTTGTTATCTTGTGTGCGATTGCCCTGTTGTCGTGCAGGCTGACCGTACGCCCCGGTCTCTCCGACCGCTCTGCAGACGCCAGGGAGCCGAGGGTGAAACCCGTCCGGATAATTGACTCCACCGACGACTCGCCCGAAGCCGCCGCCCTCGCCGAAAAACTCGACCGCCAGCAGGCCGCCCTCGAAAAAGCGCGCCTGCAGCCGCAGCCGGCCCCATACTCGCTTCGGCCTCGGCCAGATCGGCGTAGTCGTTGAGGTAGACCTCCTCATACTTGAGCGTTTTGATAAAGCTCTCCGCGTAAGCGTTGTCGTAGGGGTTTCCGGTGCGGCTCATGCTAATGGCAATGCCGAGCGCGCTCAAGCGGGTGGTGTAGGCGGCGGAGGCATACTGCACCCCCCGATCGGAGTGGTGTACTAGTCCCGGCGGCACGGGTCGGTAGGCGAGCGCCACCTCCAGCGCCCCCAACACCAGGTCTTCGCGCAGGTGCCGGCTCAGGTGCCAGCCGAGGCAACGGCGGCTCCACGCGTCTAACAGCACCGCCAGATAAACAAACTCGTGCCGCAACCGCACGTAGGTGATATCGGTCACCCACAGTTAGTTGGTCCCCGTGAGGGAGAGGGAGC
>CALMGO010000285.1 GCA_937863625.1 uncultured bacterium | reverse complement strand
GACCGTGGGTGCGCCGCACGTTCGCAAAGGGCTCGCCGAGGTGGCAAAGGCGTTCTGCTCGGCGTTTGGGCCTGCTGACGATGTGGGACTTGTCATCAAGTGTCCGCCGATTGGAACTCTCGGAAGGCGACTGTGGGAGTACGCCTCGGTGGCGGACTTTCTGCCGGACGCGCGCGAAGGGCAGATTACCCTCATCGAAGGCGTGTCAAGCGAAGATGAGATGGCAGCATTATATAGGGGCGCGGACGTGTACGTGCAGGCGTCATACGGGGAGTCTTTTGGCCTCGCTGCGGTGGAGGCAGCCGGCTGTGCCGTGCCGGTAATCACCACCAACTGGGGTTCGGCGGCCGCGATCTTCGCCGAGTCGGCATACCTTGCGGAATATGACCTTATTGACGCAGGGGCGATAGGTTATGACTGGCAAGGCCGAGCGCCCGTCCATGCCGCGCGCCCGAGGGTGGAGAGCCTCTCAGCGCTCATGCGCCGCGCGTACGAAAACGCTTCGGAGCGTGAGGAGATGTCCCGCCGAGCGCTGGCAACGGCGGCACAGTACACATGGCAGCGCACCGCCGCCGCAATCGTCTCGGCGCTTGCCTGAGTCAATCAGCCGTTGCGGCGGAACGTGACGTTTATTGACGTGCGCGGCCAGGATTCTTTGAGGCCGCCTGACACGAGGCGTCGCGCGAAATGAGCCAGTTTCCTCGTGATATACCCGTCATGCCTTATAGGCGCCTCTTCCGGAAAGACCGTGAGGTCGGATGAGAACTTCCCCGTGTCGCGCGCCGAAAGATGCATAGACCCCTCCAGCACCTCAATGCCCCTCGTCGCAGCGTACCTAGTAAAGAAATCCGGCAGCAGCCGGTAGTAATCCGACGGCCATGCATGCGGCTCCCAGACGCATGGCGCAACGACAAGGAGATACCCTCCCGCACGGACAAGATTGAGCATATTGTCAAGCGCCTTGAGCGGCTCGAAGATGTGTTCAAGTGCGTTGAGCGTCATCACGAGGTCAAAGCGCCGACCGGAAAACGCTTTGTCCACCACCGCAGCGTCCGCCGTGATGTCCACCACCACGTCAACCCCGCGCCCTGCCTCGATGTCCGCGCCCGTGTACGCGAGGCCCCGCGAGGTGACGAGCGGCTTCGGCGTGCCGTTTACGTCCAGAGCCCCGACGTCGAGCACCGTCTTTACGCCTTCCAGACACGGCAGCATCATTTCAACATAGTCGAGATTGAACTTGTCCATGTAAGGACCTCACAGCCTCATAAACCTCCCAGAACCCGTTATCGGCAGTACGCCGACGTGCTCTCTACTTCACGTCGCGTCCGCCTGAGCGAAGTCCGAGAACTTGGCGCACGCTGCGCATCTATCAATAGAGACCCTGCCCCTTGTAGCCGCCGACACGCCGTGTAAGATGCACGTCTCTTGCGGGCGGCCAAAACGCCCGGTCGCGGATTTCAGGCGGGCGGACATGTTTTCGGGGCTTTTCGGTTGGTTTCGTTCACAGCGTATGGCAATGGCCGTTTTCGCGTCCATGGCAAGTCTGTATTTCTTCACCAATTTCCAGCGCGTCGGCATTCCCGGCACGGTGTTCAACGAGATTCAGTCCGACTTCGGCGTGTCTGCAAGCGCGGTCACGGCTCTCGCTGCCGTTTTCCTTTATGTATATGCCGGGATGCAGGTCTTCATCGGCGCGGGCGCGGACCGGTTCGGCCCGGGCAGGATGCTCCTTGTCGGAGCGGCGCTCTTGGTAATCGGCTCGATTCTTTTCGCCTTTGCGCCCACGATGACAACACTGCTTCTCGCGAGAGCGCTCGTCGGCCTCGGCGCGAGTTTCATGTACATCTGCATCATAAAGCAGATTATCAACACTTTTGAGACCCGCTTCTTCCCTCCGCTTCTGGGCTTGCTGCTCCTTGTGGGCTACTCCGGCGGCATCGTGGCAACCGCGCCCTTGGCGCTGGCGGTGGGCAGATACGGATGGAGGGCGTCTTTTGCCGTAGCGGCGGTTCTATCTCTGGCCGCGTACGTGGTCATGGCAGTGCTCGTCATACGCGTGCGCAAGTCCAGCGGCCACCGGCCGAGTTTCAGCCTCGCCTCGGCTTTCGCCCTCCTCAAAAGGCGCGAGATCTACCCGCTTCTTGTTACGGGGGCGATCAATTTCGGCATCTACTATGTTCTGCAGGTCACCATCGGAAAGAAATTTCTCGAGGACTTTCTCGGCATGGGTTCGGGCGCGGCGGCGCTTGTCACCGGCGCGATGCTGCTGACGGTAACACTGGGCTACACCGTCGGCGGCTTTCTGCCGAAGCTCACCGGCGAAAGGCGAAAGCCCTTTGTCATCATCGCGAGCGCTGGTGTTCTCCTCGCATCGGCCATGCTGGCGGCGGGCATGGCCGCAGGCCTCCCGGCCTGGTGGTTTGCGGCGGCGTTTGTCGTTCTCGGCGCGACGAATTCCCCCGCCATCGTCGCAACGTCGCTCTTAAAGGAGATGTCACCCCGCGCGACTGCTGCGTTTTCCATCAGCATCCTGAATGCCGCCTGCTACGTGTCGGTCGCGATGGCCTCCACCGCGGCAGGGCTCGTGCTCGATCGGTTCGAGAGCGGCGCGCGCGAAGTAAATGGGCACATGGTCTATCCTCCGGCAGCCTACGGAGTGATGTTTGCCGGAATGGTGGTGCTGGCGTCGGTATCGCTCGCCGTCTCCTTCTTCGCGCCTGAGACACACGGTGTGCAATACAACGAAGAGACCGCACCCGCCGTTCACGCAGGCGCCAGCCAGGCATAGACGCTCAATTGCTTCCGCCGACGCAACTTGCGTTTTCTTGACAGTTCGCGTCTGCGCTGGTAACCTAAAGCGCTTTCGGAGACCGGACTTGTGTCCGGTGTGAGCCCCTCTTTACCCAGCGGAAGGCAGTCATGTCAGACAAACTCTTTGATGAACGTCTCGCAAAGGCCGAGAAACTGCGCGAACTCGGCATAGACCCCTACGGCAGCCGCCACGACGGCGCGGTGTCGATTGACCAGGCCCGCGAGATCTATGACGAGGCCAACGAAGGCAAGGAAACCTCCGTCGCAGGAAGAATCATGGCGTTTCGCGGCCACGGCAAAAGCGCCTTTCTCGACGTACGCGACTGGACCGGGCGCGTGCAGGTCTACCTCCAGAAAAACCGCCTCGGCGACCAGGCCTATGAACTCGCGTCGCTTCTGGATATCGGCGACATAATCGGCGTTACCGGCGGGCTCTACAAGACCAAAAGCGGCGAGATCACCGTCTTCGCCGACAAGATGACCGTCCTCACCAAAGCGCTGAGGCCCCTTCCCGAAAAATTCCACGGCCTTACCGATGTCGAGACGCGGCACCGCCGGCGCTATGTGGACCTTATCGCAAATGACGACGTGATGAAGACATTCCAGAAGCGCACGGCCATTCTGTCGGCCATCAGGCGGTTTCTCGATGGGCAGGGCTTTCTCGAGGTCGAGACGCCGATGATGCATCCCTTGGCTACCGGCGCAGCGGCCCGGCCGTTTGTCACTCATCACAATACGCTTGATATCGACCTCTTTCTTCGCATCGCGCCCGAGCTCTATCTCAAGCGTCTCCTCGTCGGCGGGATGGAGAGGGTCTATGAGATCAACCGCAACTTCCGAAACGAGGGGATATCGGTCAAGCACAACCCCGAGTTTACGATGCTCGAGCTCTACCAGGCCTACAGCGATTACAACGGAATGATGGATATCTCCGAAGGCATATTCGCCGCGGCGGCCGAGGCCGCAGGTGTCGGCGATTGCCTGCAGTTTGATGGGCGAGAGATAAACGTAGCGCGTCCCTGGGCTCGCCGCACTTACCGCGAGCTCTTCGAGGAACACGCCGGGTGTTCGATGTTTGATGAAGACGCCGTGAAGACGCGCGCCGAATCCCTCGGCATCATCGTCGGTTCCAAACCGCACATACTCATCGTGCAGGATGTCTTTGAGGCCGCCGTCGAGCCGAATCTCGTCAATCCGACTTTTGTCTACGACTATCCGACGCCGCTTTGCCCGCTGACAAAGCAGAAGACAGGCGACCCGGCCATCGCCGAACGCTTTGAGATTTTCGTGTCCGGCATGGAGATGGGCAACGCCTACACCGAACTCAACGACCCCGTCGAGCAGAGGTCGCGCTTCATGTCTCAGTTGGAGGGCGCCGACCAGGCGGGGCAGCTGGACGAGGATTTTCTCTTTGCGCTCGAACAGGGCATGCCCCCGGCCGGCGGGCTCGGCATAGGTATCGACCGGCTCGTGATGCTCCTGACCGATAACCGCTCCATACGCGAGGTGATACTCTTCCCGCTTCTTAGGCCTGCCGATACGACACGCGCGGCCGGAGAGGTGCTTAATCCCTCTATCGAGGGCGACGACTTGGGCGGCTGACCTCGACGCGGGCGACTTTCGCCCCGACGGTTCCTGTGTTCTTGGCGCGAAAAAGGACTTTTCGCGCCGCTTTACAGTGCGCCTCTGCGTACATACAATGTCCATCGGCCCTTGCCCGTCACAAGTGAGGTGGCTTTGTTCAAACTCGCGTTGGTCCTGAGATACCTCAGAAAACGCACAATCACCATATTCCCTGTCGCGGGAGTGGCGCTGGGAGTCATGGCGCTTGTAGTCGTTATGTCGGTCATGGAAGGTTTCGAAACCGACTTTCGCGCACGGATACGCGGCATCATGCCTGATATGACGCTTGAGTTTCGAGACGTGTATGGCTTCTCCGGAAACGTCGACGAACTCACCGCAAAGATTGCCGCCGTCAAAGAAGTCGCCGCCGTCAGCCCCTATATAAGCGGCCTCGCACTTGGAGTCGCCAAGACACCCGCGCCCGACGGCATCCACGAATACGTGAATAACATCACCGTGACGTTCAAGGGATTTGACTACGCCCGCGAAGCGGCAGTCCTCCCGCTTGCAGAACATCTAAAGTACGGCGGTGAGTACTTCAAAGAGCACCCCGACGCAGGCGCCGGGGAAGACACCGTCTTCATTGGGGGAGCGAGACTTGCGGGGGCGGCGTTTCCGGGCGTAAGAACTCCCACGACCGACTGGGGGGCTCTCGACCGCGGGATGAGAGTTCAACTTCTGACGTTCACGCCTGAGTACGAACGCTCGAAAATCGTCGGGCGCGTGGAGGACATAGTCTCAACCGGGCTCAACACCCTCGACGAGACTCTCCTTTTCATGCCGATCGAAAAGGCCCGGCTCTTCAGGTCCATTCCGGAGAATACGATCTCCGGCGTATCGATAGCGCTTGTCAAATATGACGACGAGACCATAGCCGCGGCCAAGACACACATCCGCGAGGCGCTCTCGGACGTGTCAATGTGGAATGATTACAGCCTGAAGACGTGGGAGGAGTCGCGCAGGACTTTTCTCATGGCCGTCTACATGGAACGCAGGATGATGGCGTTTATCCTGTTTTTCTTTCTTGTCGTTGCGGGCTTTGCCATATCCGCGATACTGGTGATGATAGTATTGGAGAAGATCCGCGATATCGGTATCCTGCGGGCGATGGGTGCATCTGCACGCGGCGTAGCAGGCATCTTCCTCGTCTACGGGCTCACAATAGGCCTCATAGGCGCCGCGATAGGGCTTGGCATCGGAGTGATATTCGTCGAGAACCTCGACGTGATAGAGCAGTTTATCTACGCGCATACGGGCTGGCAGCCCTTCCCTCCGGACGTCTACGACCTGCCTGCCATACCGCGCATACTCAACTGGTGGACCAATCTCTACATCGTCTCGACGGCGCTTCTGGTGAGTTTCTTCGCAAGCGTCCTGCCTGCGGTGCGTGCGGCGTGGCTCGACCCCGTGGAGGCCATCCGCTATGAATAAGCCCATCCTCGAAGTCAAAGGCGTCAAAAAACACTACGGCAAAGGCCACACCTATGTGAAGGTCCTTGACGGCGTGGACATGGCCGTCGCCCAGGGCGAAATGCTCTCCATCCAGGGAGCCAGCGGCTCCGGCAAAAGCACTTTTCTACACCTTCTTGGCGGCATAGACACACCAGATGAAGGGGCCGTGCTTTACAGAGGCGAGGACATATCTAAGATGTTAGGCGGCCGGCTGGACATCGTGAGGAACCGCTTTTTTGGCTTCGTGTTTCAGTTTTACCACCTTTTGCCCGAGTTCACCGCGCTGGAAAACGTACTCATGCCGGCGCTTATCAGAGAGAGTATTTTCGGTTGGGCGTCCAAACACACCGAGGCGGTCGACAGGGCAAAGGAACTCCTGGACCGGTTC
>CALMGO010000284.1 GCA_937863625.1 uncultured bacterium | reverse complement strand
ATACTTTTCTCGCGGGGGGTAACGGGCGTGCCGGTGATGCTCTGGGAGATGGCGAGGTGGCGGGTCGCGCGCACGGGGGTAATGGCGACCAACTATCCGACGTATGCAGAGGCGCCGCGTTGGCAGGTATTTATGTTTTTACTGGGGTCGATGTGGCCGCTACTGCCGCTGGCTCTCGTGTCGCGGCGGCTCAGGGCGCTCGATGCGGCGGTATTTTTCGGGGTGACGCTCGCGGTGGGACATGCGCTGGCGGTGAGGGAGCCGGTGGGGCGGTATGTGCTGCCGATACAGATGGGGCTCATGACGGGAGTCATCGGGGCGTATTGGCCGCTAAGGGTGAGGATGGGGTGGCTACGGCGGCTCGTGATATGGAGGTTGAAAGAGGGGGACTGAGGTGGGCTGGCGAGCCGTAAATGCTTGAATTGGACTGCATTTAGTGTATATTAACGCGTCTTGTCCTGAGGCGCGGGTCTATCCTGATGAGCACAACCTTTGACGATACGAGCGTGGGCATAACGTCCACGATACCGGTGGAGATAGTATTTGCATCGGGGGCGCGGCCGGTAGACCTCAATAACCGGTTTATCACACACGAAAACCGGTGGATGCTGGTGGAAAAGGCTGAGGCGGCGGGATTTCCGCTGAATTTCTGCGCGTGGATAAAGGGAATATACGCGCTGGCGGCGGGTTCCGGGCTCAAACGCATCATAGGCGTGTCGGAAGGCGACTGCTCGAACACGCATCTCCTCATGGAAATCCTCGAAGATGAGGGAATCGAGGTCATGCCGTTTTCGTTTCCAAGGGATAGAAGTGCGAAACGGCTGGCGGCGTCGATGGAGGAGCTGGCCGAACAGTTGGGAACGACGATGGACGCGGCAGAAACCGTGCGCAGGGACATGGAGGGGCTCAGGGGGAAACTTGAGCGGATAGACGAACTTACGTGGCGCGAGTGGAAGGTAAGCGGGTTTGAAAATCACCTGTGGCTCATAAACAGCAGCGATATGAGGGGCGATTGGCGTAAATACGAGGAAGAAGTGGATGAATTTCTGGCCGAAGCGGAAGCAAGACCCGCGCGGGAGGGGGGATATCGGCTGGGATTTGTGGGGATACCGCCGATTGTAGACGACCTGTACGAGGTGCTCGACGGATTCGGGGCGCAGGTGGTGTATAACGAATTTCAGAGGCAATTTTCGATGCCGGGGCGGCATGAGGGGCTCGTGGAGCAGTACCTGGCGTACACGTACCCCTACCAGACGTCGCTACGGATAGCCGATATTACGTCTGAGACGAAGAGGCGCGGGCTTGACGGGCTCGTGCATTATGTACAGAGTTTTTGTTTCAGGCAACTGCAGGACAGGATGATAAGGCGGGCGGCGGGCGTGCCGGTGCTGGCGGTGGAATTTGACAGGCCGGGGCAGGTGGACGGACGGAGCCTCACGCGAGTGGAGGCCTTTGTAGAACTACTGGAAGGCCGGCGCAGGCCCAAGACAAAAGGAATCTGATGAAGAAGAGAGCCTGGATGTGGAAGGTCGGCAGGGTGCTTCTGGCTGTGGTGCTTCTGGCGGCGGTCTTCAAGTGGACGGTGCATATCACCGACACGGTGAAGCTGTCGAATGGCACGACAGTCACCGGGACGATAACTTCGTTTGATGAAGAAGGCCTCACGATAGAGACGGGCGGGGTGAAGACCACGTACCGGCCCGACGAGATAGCGCGAAGCGAAAAGGGAGTGGAGGAGATAGAGTGGGGCCTCAAGGGGCTCCTGAGGCGGATGGAGATGAAGCCTGCGCTACTGGCGCTGGCTCTGCTGGGAATAGCGCCATTCATAGCGTCGTGGCGGTGGCGACTGCTTCTGGAAGCGCAGGGGATACACATCACGCTGGGCAAGGCGATAGAACTGACGTTTCTGGGGCTTTTTTTCAACAACTTCATGCCGGGGCTCACGGGCGGGGACGTGATAAAGGCGTATTATGCGGCGCGGCTTACGAGTACCAAGAAACCTCACGCGGTGGTGACGGTATTTCTGGACCGGCTGATCGGGATGGTGGCGCTGGGGATAGTGGCCGGCGTGGCGATACTGGTGGGGTTTGCAGGCGGCGGCG
>CALMGO010000283.1 GCA_937863625.1 uncultured bacterium | reverse complement strand
GGCGTCCGCGCCGCGCTCTATGCAGGGATAGGCGCCGCGGCATACGCGCCGTTTATCATCTACCAGGGGCAGATCCTCGGCGAGACGCTTTTGAATCTCCTCGTCGCCGCCTTCTTCCTCGTGATGGTCTACGCTTCCGGCGCCTTCACGTCAAAACGCGCCTTTGCCGCCGGCATCCTCCTCGGCCTCGCCGTCGCCGCAAAGCCCACCTGTCTCGTCTTCGCGCCGTTCTCTCTCCTTCTGATAGTTAAAAGCGCCTCGTGGAATCTCCGCCGTGCGCTCGCCCCCGCTCTTTTCATGCTGGCCGCGCTCATCGTTGCCCTTCTCCCCTTCGCATGGAGAAACTACCGCGCCGTGGGAGAGTTCCACCTCGTCCGCGGCAATTCCGGCATCATGCTCTACATGGGAAATAATCCCGACGCCACCGGCTCTTACCGCCAGCCGCAGGGCGAGGCCGCGCTTGCCTTGGCAGCCGAGTCCCTCGACATGCCTCTCGCCGAAAAAGATCGCCTCTACCGCAACGCCGCCTTGCGTTTCGCCGCCTCAAACCCCCGTCGCTTCCTCGAACTCCTTCTCCGCAAATTTCGCTTCTTCTTCGAGGCCCCGGAAATCCCCAACAATATCTCCGTCACTCTCTACCGCCAGATTACCTTCCTCGAAGCCCCTGCTTTCCTCACCTTCGGCCTCCTGCTCCCCTTTGCCGTTGTCGGCTTCCTCTTCTCGATGAGAAAGCCCCGCGTCGCGTTCCTCGCCGTCCAGATCGCCGTCTACGCAGCTACTATCATCCTCTTCATCGTGGTCGGCCGTTACCGCCTCGCCGTCGTCCCCCTTCTCTTCCCTGCCGCCGGTTTCGCCGCGGCGGAGCTCGTCTTCGCCGTAAAGTCTTTTGATTTCCCGCGAACCCTCGCCTTCGTCGTGCCGGTCTTCGCGCTCACGCTCCTCGTCAATCACTTCGCGATTGTCAATTCCGTAAACCAGCGCTTTCACCCCGACGGCTTCGTCACCCGCTCAGGAAACTCCGTCACCATCAGGGACGACAGTGACTACGACACCCCCTTCGGCGCGTACACGCTCGATCACAAAAGCGTCATCGAGAAAAACCTCGTCGTCCGCGAATCCCTCGACGGCCTCACCAGCGCCTCCGTCCAGATAATGCTCAAGGTCCTCCGCCCCGGCAATATCACCGTCCGCCTCAACAACTCCGAGCGCACCGTCAAAGCTGACAGGATGCCCAAACAGGCCGTCGCCGTCCTCTTCCCCCCCGACGCCGTCGTCCCCGGCGTCAATGCCGTCGATGTGCGCACCGACGCCGACGCCCGCATCATCGTTTACGCCGACGACGTATACGATTACACCCGCAGTCTCTACAGCCCCGACGGCCTCGAATGGATCTCCCGACGGTTCGACCGCCTCTCCTATCACGAGACCCCTTCCCTCCACATGGGCGGCAACGAGTTCAAAATCCGCCTCCAGCTCACCTACGCCGCCCCTCCAGTTCCGCAGCCACAAATTAACCCTTGAATTTCTCGCCGTTATCGAATAGATTCCTCTTCGAAGTGTAGTCTTTAACTGCGCATTATGTTGCGACTTATAGAAATGGAGGATACCTATGAGTTCTCAGAATGTCATGCAGCCCGTCGCCGCCCTGCCTTTTGTCTTCATCATCGCCATCCTGCTTTTTGCCCTCGCACTGACCGCGCTCATGGTGCTTGCGATGTGCATGATATGCGCCCGCGCCGGATTCCCCTGGGCTCTCGGGCTTTTGTCGCTTGTCCCGATTGCAAACCTCGTGCTCTGGCCCGTGCTCGCCTTTTCCAAGTGGCCCATCCAGCGCGAGGTCGAACGCCTCAGACAGTCAGCCGGTGCCGTCCCGCCGCCTCACCGCTGAGATCCCCGCGGTACAAGGTACTTCTCCTTATCATTCTCCCCGGCCGCGACGTAGTACTCGTCAAGAGTCGCGCAAAGTTCGTCCGTAAACAGCCCGCGCGCGTCCCAGCTCTTCGGCACGACCGCCGCCGTGAATGCCTCCTCCCGCGCCAGCCTCACGAGCGTGTCATCCGGCAGCAGCACTCCTTCCTTCAGTATCTGCGCCAGCCTGTGCGGGTCCGTCGAAAAGTTCTCCCCCCGTCTTCCCACCTCATACCCCGGCGTAAAGTTCAGCACCAGCGCCTCGTCGTCCGCATATAGCGCCGCCCGCGCCTCTCGATAGCTCCATGCCTCCGCCCTCTCCCACAATTGTACGATATTGTAGAATACGCCGACCATCAGGAGCACTCCCTGCACCACAAGCGCTGCTCGCACCACCCCGCGCCGCCGGCTCCTCCCCTCGTCGAGCCTCGCGGCAAATGCCCCCCAGCCCACGCCCGCCGCCATTGCCAGCCCTGCGCCAAGCACAAATAAATACCACTCGCCCGACCCCTCGTTTCCCGACGCGTATGCAAGCACGA
>CALMGO010000282.1 GCA_937863625.1 uncultured bacterium | reverse complement strand
CGACCGGTAGGTATATTATATGCCCCCACCCCGGAGAATCAACCCCCCTCCCGCCGCCGTAGCACTGATAGCCTGCCTGTCTCAGTGGCAGTGGCTCTGCCTTGGGCAGGGGAGCAATTCGTTGGGCCGACCTATCGGGCACGACCATTCATAGTATAACTATGCGCAAGTCATCCCTTACGGCCACGATGTGACGGGACCCTCCCGGAAAACAGGTAAGCGTCCCTGGTTTTAGAGCTCGCGGCGGAGGCGGGCGAGGAAATCGCGCGTGAACGAGTCTGCATCTGCAGCGAGTTTCCTGCCGACGGGCGTGAGGAATTTCGTCTTTGGGAGGATGGACTTTTCGAAAACGTCGAGAGTCGTCTCGTATCCCTGGGCGCGCGCGCCGCCGGTCGTGAAGGCTTTCGCTATGCCCAATGCGCCAAGAGTCTCGGCGCAGTTGGCATCATGGACAACCATTTCCTCGCCGGTCTGCGGCGCGTTTATGTGCCTTTGGACGGACTCAAGGGCCTCGGTGATTTCCTGGGCCGTCCAACCCAGTTGGTCGAGCAATGTCCGGGTGCGCGTGCGGAAGAACTCGTCTTCGCGGAGGTCACCTGCGAGGCCGTGGAAACAAGCCAGAAAGCAGAGCAATCTCGGTTTCACCGGGGGCAGGACACCTTCAGACAGCGGCCCGATGAGCCTGATGATGCGTTGGATGTGGCTGAAGTCATGTGCGGGGTCCTTGACGGCATATCTGGGCCGCACAAAGTCGAGAATCTGTTTCATATCCGGACACTCGAAGGAGTGTGGGTTGGCCGGAGGACAAGCCGGCTTTGCCTGCGCCTTGCGGGGACGGCCGCGGTAGCGGCGCAACAGGGGGCGGCCGAGTTGCCTTTCTATCTGTTTGAAGAACGTCTCGCTGCCAAGGGGTCGGCCGGTCATTGTGGCCTTGGTAATCTTCTTGAGCAATTCATCGTCGAAGTGACACGACAGGAGGCGCTTCCATTCGTCGGAGTCGAAACTCTTTCTCCATCTTGCAAGGGCGAGTCTGCGGTCGAAGGGCGAGGTGCCGCAGTGGGCGGCTGCGGTTGACCAGGGGAACTCCCAGGGGATCTGGATGATCCCGGCACGCACGGGGTTGAGTTCTACGTACAGCATCGCCGCAGAGAAGTGGGTATCGTCCATTGGGCATGAGTAGAAGCGGTTTTGCCACAGGTGCCCGTTACGGCCATGCAACTCGTTGAAGTACTGGGCGTAGATGAGATTGGCGCGTCCGATGGCCTTGGCAAGCGAGTCGGTTCGGTGGGGAGTGGCGATGATGTGGACGTGGTTAGGCATGAGGCAGTAGCCCTCAATTGAAAGGGCAAATCGCTCCGCCTGCTGCAAAAGAAGCATGCTGTACTTGTGGTAGTCGTCGTCGGAGAGAAAAACTCTCTGCGAGGTGATGCCTCTTTGGGTTATGTGATGGGGCAAGCCCGGCAGGACTATTCTTGCAGTTCGAGGCATGGAGAAATATTAGGGACGGTTACTATTTATTACAAGTAAAAAATAGGTAACCGTCCCTAATTAATTATTTGCTGGAATCGCGATGTTCACAAGTGATAATGTCTTTTTCTGCAATAACTCCAAACTTTGACGGCGGGGAATGATGAGTACAGGAGAGAAAACAGGCGGAGAGGGAGAGGTTTCGCGGGATTTTGTGCGCGAAATCGTGGCTAAAGACGTCACCGCAGGCAAAAACGACCGGCGCGTGCATACGCGGTTCCCACCCGAGCCCAACGGCTACCTGCACATCGGTCACGCCAAATCGATAAACCTCAACTACGGCGTGGCGCGAGATTTCGGGGGGAAGTTCAACCTGCGCTTTGACGACACTAATCCCACCAAAGAAGAGCAGGAATACGTCGACAGCCAGAAAGAGGACATGAAATGGCTGGGTGCCGACTGGGAGGACAGGGAGTTCTACGCGAGCGACTACTTCGACCAACTCTACGACTGGGCCGTCGCCCTCGTCAAAAAGGGCAAGGCGTATGTATGCGACCTCCCGGCTGACGAGGTAAGCGCCACGCGCGGCACGCTCACTTCGCCGGGGACTGACAGCCCCTACCGCACTCGAAGCATCAAAGAAAACCTGGACCTTTTCGAGCGGATGAAGGCAGGCGAGTTTCCCGACGGGTCGCGGACGCTACGCGCTAAAATCGACATGACGCATCCCAATATGAACATGCGCGACCCGGTCATGTACAGGGTCTTGAGGGCGACACATCACAGGACCGGCGACAAGTGGTGCATCTATCCGACCTACGACTGGGCGCACGGACAATGCGACGCCATCGAAGGAATAACGCACTCGATATGCACGCTGGAGTTTGAGAATCACAGGCCGCTCTACGACTGGTTTCTCGAGGAACTGGGCGTCCATCATCCGCAACAGATAGAGTTCGCAAGGCTTAATATCACATACACGATGATGTCCAAGAGACGCCTCCTGGCGCTCGTGCAGGAAGGGACGGTAGCCGGCTGGGACGACGCGCGGATGCCGACTGTCTGCGGGCTTCGCCGGCGCGGATATACGCCCGATGCGATACGGGAATTCTGCAAGCGCATCGGCGTGGACAAGACCAACAGCGTGGTGGACGTGCGGCTCTTAGAACACTGCTTGAGAGAAGACCTCAACAAACGCGCGCCGCGCGCGATGGCAGTGCTCAGGCCGCTCAAACTCGTCATAGACAACTATCCGGAAGGCCAGGTCGACTGGATGGAGGCGGTCAATAATCCCGAAGATGCGTCGGCCGGAACGCGGCAGGTGCCGTTCGGGAAGGTGCTCTACATCGAGCAGGATGACTTTCGCGAGACACCGCCGCCGAAATACTGGCGGCTCTTCCCGGGTAACGAAGTGCGCCTCAGATACGCATACTTCGTAAAGTGCACGCACGTCGTCAAGGATGAGAAGAGCGGCGAGGTGGTCGAGGTTCACTGCACCTATGACCCGTCAACGCGCGGCGGCGACAGCCCGGACGGCAGAAAGGTCAAGTCGACCATTCACTGGGTGTCGGCCGAACACGCAGTCCAGGCCGAAGTGCGGCTCTATGATTACCTCTTCACGAAGGAAAATCCCTACGACTGCGAAGAGGGCCAGGACTGGCGCAACAACATCAATCCGAACTCGATCGAAGTGGTTGGCGACGCG
>CALMGO010000281.1 GCA_937863625.1 uncultured bacterium | reverse complement strand
GACGGCGGCGGCTCGGCGCCATATGGCGGCAAAGGCAAAGCCCGCCGTTCGGTAGAGCCGCCGGTATCGCCCGCTGAATCCCGGCACATCGCTCCCCCTGAGGGAGAGTACGTAGGGCATGTGCGTGCCCTTGGTCCACGCGACAGCGCCCGCCGGCAGTGTAAAAAACGCATGACAGAGGTCAAAGGACTCTTTTCGCGCCGCGAGCTGTTTGAGGTGTTTCAGTGTTCTTAGAACATACGTGACCAGTTCGCGGTTGGTCCAATAATGGAGGTCCTTCTTCCCGACGCTGACGTAGTCTATGCGGCACTTCGGCGAGAGGACTTCGCTGTGGAAACGGTTGTCAGCAGAGGACGTGATGAGGGTGGTTCGCACTGGAAAGTGCTCAAATTCGCGAATGAGGTTCGCCGTTGCTGTGGCGGCCCCGCCTCCTATCGGAGGATACTCGCAGTTGAGCAGAACCAGCCGTATATCATCATTCATCCCAGCGTCTCTTTGACGTAGTAGACAGGTTTGTTCTGGGATTCATGGTATGTCCGGATGGATATCTCTCCCAGAAGGCCCAGCGAGATGAACTGGGTCCCGACGACAAAAAGCAGCACCGTCAGCAGGAGAAGCGGATTGCCTGTCATGTCTGCGCCGTGTGCAGCCTTGCCGTAGGCTACGTACGCGCCGGAAAAAAGCCCGCCCAGGATGCACACAAGTCCCATCTTTCCAAAGACCTGTATCGGCCGCGTTGCGTAGGAAAGCAGAAATTTGACGGTAATGAGGTCGAGCAAAACGCGGACAACCCGCGATAGGCCGTATTTGCTTTTGCCGTGTTTGCGTGCGCGATGGTTTACCTTGACTTCTCCGACTTCGGCGCCGACCCAGGAGGCAAGCGCGGGGATAAAACGATGCATTTCGCCGTAGAGACGCACGGCATCGAGGACTTCGCGGTCGTATGCCTTGAGCGTGCAGCCGAAATCGTGAAGGCGGACGCCCGTGACCATGGCCACCAGGGCGTTCGCGACGCGCGATGGGAGGCGGCGCGTCAGAAACGTATCCTTTCTGTTGTATCGCCACCCGCTTACGACTTGATACCCCTCGCCGAGAAAGGATACCATGCGCGGGATGTCGGCTGGGTCGTTCTGCCCGTCGGCGTCCATCGTAACGATAATAGAACCCCGCGAGGCGTCAAGCCCGGCCGCGAGCGCTGCGGTCTGGCCGAAATTCCTGCCAAGTATGAGTGCGCGTGTGCCTTCGGTGCAGAGCGGTCTCAATATCTCGCGCGACCCGTCGGTGGACCCGTCATCGACGAAGATGATTTCCCATGAGGCGTTCATCCCCGTAAGGATGTTCTTCAACTCACGGTGGACGTCCAGGAGGCTGTCTTTCTCGTTATGGACGGGAAGTATGACGCTTATGTCCACAAAGCGCGCCTTCTGCGTCATCGGTTCAGCGAGGTTGGTCACCTTTGTCTCCGTTCTTCTTCGCAGCAGCGGCAAGGCGGCGCAGTCCTCCCGCGGCCGCAATCCAGATCGCCACGGGGATGATATTGACCGTTACAAACTGCATAAGCGACGCCTCAACTGCCGCGGCGCTCGTGACTTCGTAGCGGGCGTTGGCAAATAGGGCGCCCGCCGTAAACTCCCTCACGCCGAGACCCGCCACACTCGGTATAATCCGGCTGAGCGTGATCAGCGGGAAAAGCCCGACTGCCTCGGGCCGTATCGCCGGCGAAAAGCCATACATGATTATATACAAATGAAGATAATACAGCGCGAGATTGAGCGTTGCCACGAGAAAACAGCCGGCAAATACGCGAGGCGGCACCGAGCGTGCAGCCAGCGACGCACGGCGTAGGGCATTAGCCATGCGCGAGTCCGGCAGGCGCCTTTCAAGAAACGCCGTCACCCTGCGGGCCAGAGTCAGCGACGCGACGCCTGCCACCGCCACGGCAACACCGGCGACCCTCAATAACCCCGTGGTTATCATCGCAAAACCCGCGCAGGCAAAGAGAAATAGCGTCACGGCGTCAATGATCTTGTCGAGAAATGTCAGCCCCATGAAACTTGCGCGGTCATCTGGGGCCGCAATGGCCCCGCGCGCGATTTCCCCTGCGGCAAACGGCGTTATTATCGCCAGCGTCAGCCCCCCCATGTAGGAATGGAAACTGTCGCGAAGCGCCATATCCGTCTTCCGGGACCTCGTCAGGACGTGCCATCTTATGACTCGAAGCGCTATGAGAAATGGCACGAAAAGGAGCGAAAAAAGAAGATATGCCGGCCGGGCGTTCTTGAGCGCATCCGCCAGATGTGATGGGCGGGCTATTGCGATTGCGAGCGCAAGCAGAGCCAGCGACGCCGCTATCTGGAGGGCGTTTGACCAGCGCGAAGACAGTCTCATTGCCTCTCCCGGCCCGTGGAGAATTCATATATAAAGCAGTTCTTTCCCCTGTATACCGCTTCAAGAGTGTCAAGATCCTCGCTGGTGCGTACGACATAGTTGGCCGGGTGTATACTTAGGGCCTCTCGCAGAGTTTGCGCGTTCAGGAACTCGTAGGACAACTTATCGCTCTCTGACATGCGCGAACCGGCCCCCGGCCTTCGTGGAACATGAAGGGCGCCCATGCGGCTCAGCCACTCTTCGCCCAACTGCGCGTCAAAGAAGACCAGCGTCCCGTCCTTGTATAGGCCATACACCGGCCGGTCGGACGCTACCCGGAAGGACTCCCACCATGGCGGTACCATGCACACGTCGTCCTTCTCTGTGTTGCGGTTTATCCAGTCGGCGGCCTCGATGAGCGCCGGCTCGCCGACAACGTGAAGGTCGATGGGCTCCGAATAGCGCTGGTCGGCGAAGGCCCCGCGTGAGCCGAAAGTGCGCTCGCAGGCCCTCTGGGCCCAGCCGGACGGCACGAGCCCGAGAAGGACGACCGTCGCGACCAGAGTGGCGGCTGCGGAGGATACTCTCGTATTCCTTGTGGTAAAAGCCGCCAGAACAGAGGCCGTCAGCACGGCTGATATGATGATGAGAAGCGTCTGGCGGTATAACGCCGTACCTGCTAACGCCGCTATCGCCAGCGCAACCGAAATACCCCTTTCAATCCGTGAGTCATTCTGCGCGAAAAGTGCCGCCGCGAGAAACAATGCCCCTGCGACGTAGTGACACCACATGAGCGCGGCCAGCGCCGCCGCGGCCGCAAGGCGCGCCACTAATCCCTTCTGCATTGAACGCCATATCATGCCTGCTACCGCGACAAGGACAAGTATGCCGAACGGCCCGGAGACCCTCAGCGGCTGCAGCAGGGCGATTGCAGGCGGCTTCATAAGGGCGATCTCGCGAAAGTGGAGGTCCAGAAGATAACCTGCTACCTGGCCGAGGCTGACGTACATGAACGCGAAGGCGCTTGCTGCGGTCGCGCCGAGAAGAAGTCTTGACCTGCCGCCGGAAAGGCCGACATGAGCCGCGGAGAAAACTGCAAACGCAAGCAGCGCCGCCAACTGAAGGAAGTTATCGTATGTGAGATGGTGGATGTTGCGCATCACCATGGCTTCGTACCATGCCGCGGGCGCTGAGAAAAGCGGCATGGAAGATGAGCCGGCATATAAGACGGTGATGATGACCGGGACGGCCGCGCCGAGAGAGAATTTACATGCCGCCATGTAGAGACGGCCTTCTGCAAAAAGCATCGACAAGAAAACCACGGCTGAGCCATAGACGGCCGTCAGCGGGTGAAGCGCAAAGGCAAGTCCCATGAAGACTCCGGCCGGAGTCGGTCGGGAGCGCAGTATGTGCCACCACGCGAAAAGCATCAGAGGCATGGCGGCCGTGCGCGGGAGAAACATGGCGTCCCACGTGGTGGCGCCCGCCGCGACATCCTTGCCGATCATGAGAAGAATTACTGCGATTATCGCTGCGGGCCTGCTTGATAGCATGATCCGCGCCACCAGGTAGAGGCCTACCGAAGTGAAAATGCTTGCATGGACATATCCGGCGAAATAGACGCTCTCTACGGAGAAAAAGCGCGCAAAGATGGCCGCAAGCGGGAAGAAGAACGACAGCACCTGCGGCGGATTGAAGATGTAATCCTTCATGACCGCCGAAGCCGCCATGCCGCGCACCAGCGGGACCTGCCATGAATGGTCCGCGGCGCCGAAAGAATAACCCCCAACCCAGACACGGCTTATGCCGAGAAGCGCGGCCGTGGCGACCAACGCCGCGCTGACCCTCTTTTCCCTCGCGGACGCGGGGACAGGATGTTCTGCGCCGGTATCCATCCTTAGCGAATTCTATCGCAATATTCAG
>CALMGO010000280.1 GCA_937863625.1 uncultured bacterium | reverse complement strand
GCCCGGAAGAAACGGCCTCGGCCTTCCCATTCCCCGACTCCTTCTTCACATTCCGACAACACATTGCCTTCGGTCAATGCGCTTCGTTGTGCTTATGAGACTCCACAACTCTTCGCACAAACTGCACTGGACAATGGTAAGGTGAACCGCAGGCGCTTGCAAGGCTTCGACTCGCGATTGGATGAGAATGAAAAATGACCTTGCCAGTCTGTGCGTCTTCCCGTTGACTGTACAGGGTCTGTGCGGCACAACCGCGTACAGACCGGCGAACCGTCGGTATTGGAGACAAAATCACTCCCCTTGCCTCCATGAAAGTTTTTTCAGGTCTACGGGTTTTTTAGTGGAACATTCTACGGGTTATGCCGTAGTATAGCGTGCGGCACGTCTGTTCGACTCGGCATTCCTGAAATTCACACAAGGAGAAAAACATGGCAAGACCCAGAAACGACGGCCCTACGCCCGCGGAACTGGAGATACTTCGAGTTCTCTGGGAAAGGGGCCCCAGTACGGTCAGGGAAGTCCTGGAAGCCCTCGCCGGCTCGCGCAAGCGCGCATATACCTCCGTCATGAGCCTCATGAACGTCATGGAGGAAAAGGGCCTGTTGTCGCGCACCCCGCAGGGCCGCGCCTTCGTCTACGACGCAAAGGTAACGCGCCGGAAGACGCGCTCCCGGATGCTCAAGGGCATGCTCAACCGGGTCTTTGATGGTTCGGCAAACCTGATGGTGGCGCACCTGCTGGAGCAGGCGAAGCCGAGCGAAGAGGAACTCAAGGAAATCCGCCGCACCATTACGGACTTCCTGAATCAAAAGGAGTGAATGATGAACGCCATCGATTTTCTGTCGGGACCGGTGTGGCAGCGGGTGGGTTGGACGCTCGTGCACTTCGTCTGGCAGGGGGCGGCGGTGGCAGTCCTGACATCTCTTGCCCTGGGCCTTCTGCGTCTCGGGCACGGACAAGGGCGGTACGCTCTCTACCTGGTGGCGCTCGGCGCCATAGCGGCGTGCCCCGCTGTTACCTTCTGCGCCCTTCCCGCGCCGGCCGCTACTGTCGAAGAGGCCGTCGCCGAGGAGACTTCGGCCCGCGTTGTCTACGTCGCGGCTGTCTCGGCCGCCGAGGCGGCGCCGGCCCGTGTGACCGGGACCATCACAGCCCCGCCGGGTCTGGCCGTTGACGATCCATCTGCCGCGCCCGGCTGGCGCGAGTCGATTTCCGGCCGCCTGCAGATGGCGCTGCCCTGGATCGTCGGCGGATGGCTTCTCGGAGTGTGTGTATTGAGTGCTCGCCTCATGCTTGGCGTCGGCGGCTCGTGGCGGTGGCGACGCGATGCCGTGCCCCTGCCCGAGGCGCTGGGCAAGCGGGTAGCCATCCTCGCATCCCGGTTGGGATTGGCCCGGGGCGCGCGGGTCTTCATCTCCAGCCGGGTCGTGCAGGCGATTGTTGTCGGCTGGTTACGTCCGATGGTGCTGTTGCCGTCGTCATTTCTCATTGGAATGCCTTCTGAAGTGCTGGAAGGCATCATCGCCCACGAACTGGCCCACATCCTCCGGCGGGACCTCTGGGTAAACCTGTTCCAGCGCGTCGTCGAGACGCTGCTTTTTTACCATCCGGCGGTCTGGTGGCTTTCGAACAGGCTGCGGTACGAGCGCGAGTTGTGCTGTGACGATTTGGCCGTGCGCGCAACGGGGCGTCACCTGGCTTACGCGCAGGCACTTGAGTGGGTGGGCCGTGCCCTTACCCCGGCCAGGGCTGGGGCGCTTGCGGCCGGATTTGCCCGGGGTCGTCACGCCCTCCTCGACCGCGTGCGCCACGTTCTTGGGGCTACCCCCGTGCCCCGGCATACGCGCGGCGCCCTGGCCGGTCTTGCCGCCGTGGCGGCGGTCGTCCTCGCCCTTGTGGCCCTGGGGGTTTCGCAGGTCCAGGCGGGCGGCACTGAGAGTTCGCCGTCATACGTACCGCTCCCCGAATGGCCGGAGTTCAAGGCAAAGAGGGTCTCGTTTGCCAAAGCGGGTCTCGAGCCCTTAAGCGCTCCGGAACTCATCAAGCGACTGGCGGGAGCGCAGAGTATCCTGAATCACTCGATCGTCAAGACGAAGGCCCACTCCACGGAGTGGAACGACTTCCGCAACTCCACAGTAACCGGGCGCGGGCCTACACGCGAATTCACAGGGAAGTGGGAGCATGACGTCGAGATGGAAATCCGTCTTGACGGCCGGCGCTGTGCCGTGCGTAGTAAGTTCATGCAGGACTACGGAACGGGCACGCCCGAAGTTAGCTACCGCAGCGACCTGTGGGACGGGACGCGCTACTACCGTTACTTGTTCTCCGAGTTGAAACCCCCCGGCTTGGCGACCATCTATGAAGGAGTCCCGTTCTCAGAGACAGAGATGGTGACCATGGGAGCGGAAGCGGACCTGCGGGGATACTATGAAACCTCGGCCGGCATCGGGAGCCTTGAATCACTGCTGCTTGGCGCGCGGTCGGTCAAGCCTCGCGGCCAACTCGAGGAGATCGGCGGCTCGCCCTGCTACGTCCTCGACGCGGATACGGAGTACGGAAGGTACGTCGTCTGGATCGATCCCGCGCACGGATATAACGTTGCCAGGGCCGAGAAGACCCAACTGGAAGGAGACCTGCACGGCCAGTACCGGTTCCCCTGGCGGGAGGGTGTGAAGCAGAAGAGCACGGTCGAGAGCATCCGGTTCGAAGAGGCGAACGGCGTGTGGATGCCGATGGAGTGCGAGATTCGCACAGAGTCGACCTGGCCCACCGTTGGGAAGTCCAAGTCGCTGACCAGTCACAAGCGGACGGAAGTGAGACTCAACCCGGACTTCGACGGGCTGGGTCCGTTCCTTCCTGACGACATCATGGAGGGGGCAAGGGTTCATGTGGTGCCGAGCGGACCCTGGAGCGGCCAGGAGGTCTGGGGCGTCTGGGAAAACGGCAGTTGCGTGCCGTCTGCCGAGAAGGGGGTAAAGCCCTTCCTACGGGTGAAGATGGGGGACCTTGCGCCTGACTTCACAGTGAAGACGCTCGACGGCAAACAGTTCCGGCTGTCCGACCATCGCGGCAAGGTGGTCCTCCTGCATTTCTGGATGACGTACAATGCCTGTGTCGCCGGTCTGCCGAAGCTCAAAGATTGGTACGATGGGCTTGAGGATTATCGCGAGCACTTTGCGATGATCAGCGTGAGCAGTGACCCTGTGGACCACCCCGTTCGCCCGTACGTGGAGGAGTACGGTCTGACCTGGCCTCAGGCACGCGTGGGCACGGCGGGGCCAGGGGCGCCAGAGTACGGCTCGTTGGCATGCCCGGCGTTTATCTTCATTGGCCCGGACGGCAGGATCATCCCGAACGACGAGACAAGCGTCATGACTATCCTGAAGGAGCTCAAAGGGCGGGAGTCGGCCTCGCCTCCCCTGGACGCGGGCACGGCGGTCAGTGCAAGCGTCGAGGCGATCCTGAAGGCCCAGGCACAGGAGCCGGTCAAGCCCACCGCCACAGAGTTGGTCGAGAAGCTTTGCGCTGCACAGGACGCTCACAAACGTTCAATCGTCAGGAGCGAGTCGTACAGACAATCTTTCACTGATTTCAGCAAGAGCAACAACCCTGAGGTGAAGCAATACTCCGGCGAGAAGGACACGCACTGTCTGACGGAGATGTGCTATGACGGCCGACGCTTTGCCGTGCGAATGCGCCGTTGGGGTACAGCTCTCGGGCCCGAAAACCACGCGACAGAATCAGACCCATCCAGCAACCTCTGGTTATGGGATGGGGCACGCTTCTATGGATACTCATACTTGCCGTCCCAGAAGCCGGAGGACGGCCAGGTAAACATAGAGGAAGGGTACCAATTTCCCGAGAAGGTGATATTGGTTGGCGGTTCGGAGACAGACATTCGCGGTTGGTATGCGCACGTTACCGAGCCCGTAGAGGCCGTGTTGGCGGGCGCCCGGTCACTCCAACTGCGTGACAAGCCCGAGCGGATTGCTGAGTCGGACTGCCACGTTCTGGAGGCGGATACGAAGTACGGGAAATACGTGCTGTGGATCGACCCTGCGCACGGGTATAACGTAGCCAGGGCCGAAGTGTCCCAGGAAAAAGGAGACTTGAGCGGTCAATTGGATACGCCTCTGCCGGAAGGCTGCAACAAGACCTACGTGCTGGACAATATGCGTTTTGCCGAGATGGACGGAGTATGGGTGCCGATGCAATGTGAGATACGCACGGAATTGA
>CALMGO010000279.1 GCA_937863625.1 uncultured bacterium | reverse complement strand
CCAGGAGCAGTTGACTCAGGTCCAGACCATGCGCCTCATGCTTGAGATGCAGGAGGGACGGCTCAAGTCCGAACAGGACCAGCCGCAAAATGCTTCCGAATACCTCGCGATGCGCAACAATCACATACGAAACGATATGGTCGTCTCCACACTCAACGCCCGCGTCGTCGACATGGAGCTTGATATAGTGATGTACGCCGGTCACGTCACGGATACCAACAAGGGCCTTGCCGATAAGAGAGCAGCGCTCGACAGCACAAAGGCCGCCCTTGCCGGCGCTATGGAAAAGGCCGGGAAGGAGTTTGACGAACTCAACTCTCAGGTTCAGGCCGGTGTTAAAAACAAGGCGGTGAAGGACGTTCAGGAGCAGATCATCCAGGCGAAGGCCCAGGAGGAGTTGATAAAGCAGGAACTCGACAGACAGAATACCGACGTCATCGCCCTTGGACGCAAGGGCCTTGCGATAAATAAACTCCAGGACGAGGTACAGCTGACGCGCGACCTGTACCAGACCATCACCCAGAGAATCCAGGTTCTTCAAGTCGAAAGGCAGAGGCCTGCCCGCGTGTCGGTGGCGTTTGAGGCCGAGATCCCGAAAGTGGCCTCAAAGGACAAGCGCGCCAAGTTCACCGCGGTCCTGATAATAGGGTCGCTTGTCTTCGCATGCGCGTTCGTTGTTTTCCTGCACGAGATCGACCCTCGTGTCGAGACCCCCAGTGAAGTCGAGGCGCGCTGCGGCCTGAGGGTGCTTGGTACGACGCCGCGCTTTGAGGACCTCGACAAGGCCCGGGTCAAACCCAAACACTTTGTCGACGATTGCAGGGCCATCCGAGTCAACCTCATGCTCGCGGCAGGCGAGAGAAGGATCAAATCTCTTGTCATTGCCAGCCCCCAGGGTCGCGACGGCAAGACCACTCTTGCTATCAATCTCGCCACCAGTGTCGCCCTTGCCGGAAAGCGAGTGCTTCTCATCGACGGCGACCTTAGAAAGCCTGAAGTGGCGCGTTACCTGAGGATAAACAATTCCAAAGGCCTCACGGAGGTCCTGTCCGGCGCATGTTCCCTCGAAGACGCCATACAGCCGACGATTCTTCCCACGCTCAATATCCTGCCCGCCAACCGGCGCAGTCACGCGCAAACCGAGCTCTTTGCCGGTGCCAGCATGGCGGAACTGATCAAGAAGGCTACGGCTCTCTATGATGAAGTCATAATCGACACTCCGGCTGTCCTTGCCATGCCCGACGCCAAGCTCTGGGCCTCCATGGCAGACGGCGTAGTCCTTGTAGGACGAAGTTCGAAAACCGGCGCCAAGGACCTCATGGAGACGAAGACCCGCATACAACAGGCCGGCGCCAGAATCCTTGGCGTCGTGCTCACCGGCGTCCGTATCGGTGACAGTTATGAGAAATACCAGCACCGCTATGGTGAGGGCTTCGTTGACGAGCCGGTTTCAGAGGACGACTGGAGCGCCACGAAAGTATTCCTGCTGAGTAGAAACTTGGAAGACCAGAACGATGACGGTAACGACCAGACATCGTGACTTATCCTCGAAGGAAAGCACCTGTGGCCGCATGAATACTCTATACATGCTGCCCGGCGAATGCCTTTCCGGGAGGACAGGTCGCCTGCTGACCCTCGCGATTGAGAATGGATGGACTGCGCTTCCGGAAGAGGGGCGCGCCGGGTCCATACGCGGCAGCGGCGCCTTCGGAGTCGCACTGCCCGTGGATTTCCCTCACGCGCACGCGTGGCCCGAGACACGCTATCGCGACCGGATAGACCTCGGCGGCTTCGGGGCCCTCGCGCTCGGTCCAACTGGATTGGTTATCCGCAACCTGCGTTACGTCCCCGGGGACGACGAAGCCGCTTTGATCGCCTCAGAGATATTTTCGCAGGCGGACGTCACGGCTATAGCAGCCTTGAAGGTAGGAAGCGCCTACACGGAACGCCTGCTCGCGGCCCGGTCGGGAGAGGTGCTTGGCTTCAAAAGGTCATATCGCGGCGAGGTGATTCCAGTCGGCGTTGCCTCCGCTTGGCCGTATGCCGTAATACTAACCGCCGGCGCCATCGCGGTTCTTGGCCCGAAACCTGTCGTCCCTGCCGATTTTGAAGCCTTTGTCGAATATGCTAAGGCGCGCGGTCTTTCCGTTGCCGGCGTGGGAGTGAGCCTCCCTCATTGCGACATAGGTTCCGACGCCGGGCTGCTCGACCGCTTCACGCACCTTTGCGACTCCGGCGAAAAGACTGATGCGC
>CALMGO010000278.1 GCA_937863625.1 uncultured bacterium | reverse complement strand
CCTCCCTTCCCGTACTGGAGCCCAGCGCAAAATTGCGTTATCAACCCCAACCGGGCCGCCCTGTGATGTTTGGCGATTATAGGACGAAAAAAGGGGTAGTCAAGCGAAAAAAGGCGTTTTTTGTACTGCTCGGGCGCAGTGTGAAGCCTACAGGGCCGCAGTTGTCCAGGCGTCTGCGCACTCCGGCTCAAAATCGTCGCCGCAGGCCGCATGAGGTGAATATTGTCTGGCATGATGTGGTATTTACGTATAGAATTCCAAGCTCTGCAGACACCAAGGAAGGGAGGCGTTAATGTATATCGTCGTTATGCTGCTCCTGGTTGCCGGCGGCTTTGCCGTAGTCGTGGGCGTGGCGCTTGTCGTGATGTACAACAATTTCGTCACTCTGCGCAACAGAATCGACAACGCGTGGCACCAGATCGACGTACAACTGCGCCGCAGGTACGACCTGATACCCAATCTCGTAGAGACGGTCAAGGGATACGCAGCCCATGAGAAAGGCACTTTCGAGGCGGTAACCCAAGCCCGTGCGGCGGCTATCAACGCTCAGTCGGTGAAGGAGCAATCCCATGCTGAAAATATGTTGACAGGGGCGCTCAAGTCGCTTTTCGCCGTCAGCGAGGCATATCCGGAACTCAAGGCTAACCAGAACTTCCTGGCCCTCCAGGAGGAACTCACCGGTACGGAGGGCAAAGTCGCATATTCTCGGCAGTTCTACAATGACATGGTCATGCAGCTCAACACCGCCATTCAGAAGTTTCCCGGCAATCTCGTGGCGTCGCTTTTCGGCATAAAGCCGCGCGAATACTTCGAGATTGAGGAAGAGGCTGCACGCGGGCCGGTGAAGGTCAAGTTTTAGGCACTTCGGAGTTCTTCCGTCGCGCACGAGTTACAATCTGTCGTGCGCGACGGTCTTTCATGAAAGCCGCCGGATATGGAAAAATCAGACTTCTACCGTGAGATAGCGGCCAACAAACGCCGGACATTTGTGCTCATGTTCGTTTTTGCGCTTGTCGTCATAGTGCTTGGGTATGCCCTTGGCGCGGTATGGGGAGACCCATATCTCGGGCTTGTGCTCGCCTTTGCCGTGTCGCTCTTGATGGCGTGGGGAAGCTACTACTACAGCGACCAGGTGGTCCTTGCCATTACGCATGCGCGCCCTGCGACAAAGGAGGAATTCCCCCAGTTTGTAAATGCGGTCGAGGGCCTCGCAATCGCGGCGGGATTGCCCGCGCCGCGGTGTTATGTAATGGACGAGCCGGCGCCCAACGCATTTGCGACCGGACGCGACCCCGAGCACGCGATCATATGCGCGACCACGGGGTTGCTGAGCACTCTCGGCCGCTATGAGGTAGAGGGGGTAGTGGCCCATGAGATGAGCCACATCCTCAACTACGATGTGCGCCTCCAGACAATCGCGGTGGTTCTGGCCGGCATGGTGGTGCTTTTGGGCGACTGGCTTCTTCGAAGCCTCTTCTGGGGTCGCAGGAGCAACAGGCGCTCTTCGCGAAACGACAACGCCGCGGCAGGCGTCATACTCGCAATCGGCCTTATTTTCGCCGTCCTGAGTCCCATAATCGCGCAGTTGATGAAGATGGCAATAAGCCGCAGGCGTGAGTATCTCGCTGATGCAACCGCGGTGCGCCTGACGCGTTATCCACAGGGGCTCGCAGATGCTTTGGCCGCTCTCTCCTCGGCCAATACCCCCATGCACGATGCCAACAGGGCAACAGCTCACCTTTTTATCGTCAGTCCGCTCAAGGGTAAGGGGCTCGACAGCCTTTTCAGCACTCATCCCCCGATAGAAGAGCGGATATCCAGACTTCGCTCGATGGATGTTTCGACTATGGTCGGACCGGAAGGATCGGGGGGCCGATAGCGCAAGGCTTGACTGTTGAACAAAGAACGCAGGACGATATAATTACTCCTGCGATCAGGAGGCCGCATGAAGACTTTTTTCGGCACAGTATTTATCGCGGGGGCACTGCTTTTTGCAGCGGGTTGCCGTACGCCAGGGCCTGAGCGGGTATCCCTGAAACCGGAACTTGCGGGTCCCGAGATACTGCAGTTTGCAAAGCCCTCAATACGGTTGACGACGCCCACGCCTGAGGGTCTGTCCTCGGGGCCTATTTCCCCGGCCAACCGTTTTTACAGGGTGGGTAAGACCGACTCGCTCGTGTCGATTGCAGAGCGCTTTTACGGAGACAGGAAGTACGCGCAGGATATATACGAACTTAATAAACCCGCAGTGCGGCAGGCCGGAGGTTTGACGCGCGGACTGATTATAGCCTTGCCCGAACTGGGGTCGGGAGGAGCCGGAGAGACATCATACGCGCGCCCGTAGCTCAATGGATAGAGTAGTGGGCTTCGAACCCAAAGGTTGCAGGTTCGAGTCCTGCCGGGCGCGCCAAATAGCAAGGGGCCGCATTATGCGGCCCCTTTTTGTTTTTCTATAGGTATGTAATTCTACTACGGTCGGCCATCCTCAAGCATGACGCCGTCCGGCAGAGCGCCGTCGCGAACGACCCTACCGCTTCGCTCAATGCGGAGGGTGCCTCCTGGAACGCCCGACTTGCTGAAAGCAATGAGCGCCGTCAGGCCATTGCCGGTTGTTACCTGTACAGTAACGCCTGACGCATCTTGACCGACTATCGCGGCGTTGACGGCAGCGTCACTCCCTGCATCGCTCACGGACATCACGTTCAAGAAGAAGTCCTCCGTTGAGGGCTGCGCAGGGCTCTCTTCGACGCGCCATGCGCCAGGGGTCTCTCCATAGTGCAATTCGGCGAACCGCCCCGAAGAAGCCTGCAGGCCACAGGCATACTGAATGCCGCCAACGAGAAACTCGTTGCCGGGCCCGCCTATTCTGGTAAGCGTTCGCTTTTCCGGCAGGAGCGGCACGCAAACAAGGCGCCCTTCGCCGGATGTCGTCTCCAATCTCGAACCGTCCTCCGCAATTACAGGCTCATCGACCGTGTGCAGAAGCCATGTTTTCTTGAACTCGGCCTTTTTCGACACAACTCGGTCGAAAACCACAAACACGTCAGGCTGCAGAAAGACCATCTGTCGAACGAACGAAGACATCTTCGCGGGTGAGTATGACTTTGTGGCGTCGGCGCACACATATGTGAAGTCACCAGTAGCTTCGTACGCGAGAATATCACCGGTGTCCCACCTGCCGGGGTTGGTGGCCCAGTCACAGAGGCCGTTGCCGCCTTCGGACGGGAAATCGCCTTGGTCGTAGTCTTCGGGGACGTTTCGCACACCGTTTACCCGCAGCAGCGCAAGTTGCCCACCGTCATTTACGACACCCATTTCGAAAGTCTCATCAGGGTCATAGACGAGGACGGTATTGTGCGCAATCGTGCGCTGATAATAGTTGAAGAATTGCGACTTTCTAATTTCCTCGCTGTCCTGTTCCATCCCCCAGTCATCGTCGTACCTGCCGGAATCGATCGCAAGCGGGCCCTTATGATATATCTCGAACGAGTTGTTATCAAAGTGGGCGTGGTCGCCGTAGTAGTCGCCGCAATGAAACGCCATCCATGTGTCGTTAACACGTTCGGTGGCACCATCCCACCCCCAACCCGAGCGCGCAACTACCAAACCGTCGCCCCGGAAAAGCCGGCTGGCAGGCAAAAGAGAAGGGGCCTTTTCCGCTATCGAGACGTCACCCCAGAGAAGGTCTCTCCATTTGTTTCTTCCGGCGGGCTGAAATTCCTCCGCAGGACAGTGAGCAAGGTAATGCTGGTAGTAGCCGTTTCGGTACTCGTACGCGGATATGAGCAAGGCCTCACGCTCCCACTCACCGATAAACGGGAAATCGCAGTCCTTTTCGGGAAACACCAAGCCATCCGGCTTGCTGCAATAAAGAATGTAATAGCCCGTATTCTTCAGGTGCGGACTTTCGGCCATGAAGTCCCTGCCGGTTGCGGTCTTCAACGCGGCAAAGAACCGCAGCGCTTCGTACGATACGTGCCTGTTGTAATCAAAGCCTTCGCCCCACGCTCCGTCGGGAAACACATTATCAAACGTCCGCAGGACATCCTCCCACTGCGGATAAAGGAAATCCAAGGCTTCGTTAGCCCAAGGGTCATCGCCGCTCAATGCAATTGCCGCAAAGCTTACAGGCACAGCGGTGCTGTAAAGTGAGTTATGGAAGGAACGCCACGACCGACCCGTTGAAATCTGCGTTTTGCAAACGGGGATGGCCGCATCTCTCATGGCCTTCTTTTCGGCATCGGACAGAAGCGTATAGCACCAGTCATATACGATTGCCATCGTTGCGACACCGCGATTTCCAGAGAGCTTCAGCGCGCGGGTAATCGCCTCCCTCCCGCTTGCCTCGTCACCAGTTATAGCGTACACGAGCGCAAGCCCCTCGGTCGATGTGCCGGCAAGCGCCTTGACTTCCTCAATTGACTTACCGGCGGTTTTCGCCTGAAGCCACTCAACTCTCGATTCGTTTAGATAAATCCGCGGGTGTTCGGCTCTTATCCGCGCGCCGGCAAACCGCGTGCCCTCACCCGGCCCGTCCTGGGACCACGCAAATGCCGGAACTACACAAATCAGTATCACCGTCAGAAAGAAAAGCCTACTCCACATTGTGTTCCCCTTTCACAGTCTCACGATTCGCGCGCTGAGGGACTTTCCCCCGCGTCGCCACTACTCAGGCCGTCCTTCTTCAAGGACTATCTCGTTGGAAATCGTGTCGGCGAAGATTTCCTTTTCGCCTTCCTTAATCGTAATGCCGGCCGTGGGCTTCTCGCCCTTACCAAAGGTGACCGTCGCCGCCTTGCCGTCGGTTGCCGTCACCGAGATGCATATATTCTTGTCGTCCTGAGCGATTACTCGAATTGCAGGTACTTCTGATGAAGTGCTGTCGGTCAGCATGATTACATTGAGAAAATAGTCCTCCTCGGCAGCTATCTCCGGACTTTCCTCAACGCGCCACTTTCCGGCAATCTCGCCGTAGTGCAGTTCATCTGGAGATACGAGCGAGGAGGGGCCGTAGCCGAATACCACTGCGCCTACCTCAAACTCCATGCCCTCGCGTCCGACCTTGACGAGGCTACGTTTTGCCGGCAGGACAGGCACGCAGACAAGGCGCCCATCCTGGTTGGTCGCCTGAAAGTAGCTCTTGTCCGCGCCAATCGTCGGTTCGCCAAGTGTCTGGAGAAGCCAAGTCTTCTTCAACTCAGGCTTCGTTGAGACTACCCTGTCAAAGACTACCACGAGATCAGGCTGAATGAAGAACAACTGCCGGACAAAGGACTTCATCTTCTCCGGCGAGTAGGCAGCGGTGCCGTCGCCGCATACGTAGACGAAATCTTTGGTAGCTCTGTACGCGAGGATGTCTCCCGTTTCCCATCTACCGGGGTTGGTCGCCCAATCGCATGTGCCCACACCTACATCAGACGGGAACGTGCCCTGCTCATAATCCTCCGGAACGTTGCGGGTGCCATCTGCAAAAAGCAGCTGTCGCTGACCACCGTCATTTACGACCGGCATGCTGAATTTCTCATCGGGGTCGTAGACGAGGATGGTATTGTGAGCAATCGTCCTGTGATAATAGTTGAAGAGCTGCGACTTCCTGAAAAGGTCATCGTTAAAAAGGTTCCAGTCCGGGTCATAG
>CALMGO010000277.1 GCA_937863625.1 uncultured bacterium | reverse complement strand
ACCGGAAGGCTTTCATACACGTTATCCCTGGCCTTGGCCGTCCTCTATGCCAACGCGGCCACGCTCCGCTGGCTCTACGTTGCGCACAGACGCATTGCTCTCGACCAGGCCTTGAAGCGCAGGGCCGCCGAGGCCGAGGCGCGCCAGACGGCCCAGACTTCCGACGTCATTGCGCTTGAGGAACTCCAGGACCCCTCCGTCGATATCTTCAACATATCCGCCCAGACCCGCCAGTTCGCGCGCTCGGTCATTGCCCTGGGCCTCATAATAGGCCTGTGGCTCATCTGGTCTGACATGCTCCCCGCCTTGGGCGTCCTTGACCATATTATCCTTTACAAGACCGGCGGCGGCCGCGACATCACACTGGCAAGTCTCGTTCTTAGCCTCCTTGTCGTGCTCATGACCGTTATCGCAGCCAAAAACATCCCCGGCCTTCTCGAAATAACTATCCTCCAGCGCCTCCCGCTCGACCATGGCTTGCGCTACGCCATATCTACTGTCGCGCGATACGTCCTCACTGTCGTCGGCGTCGTGGTCACCTTTGGCGTCATCGGGATAGGCTGGTCCCAGGTGCAGTGGCTCATCGCCGCCATGACCGTCGGTTTGGGCTTTGGCCTGCAGGAGATATTTGGAAATTTCGTTTCCGGTCTCATCATCCTTCTTGAGAGGCCTTTGCGCATCGGAGATACGGTCACAGTCGGCGCCATCACCGGCACAGTCACGCGCATCCAAATCCGCTCTACCACCATCCGCGACTGGGACCGCAAGGAACTCGTCGTCCCCAACAAGGAGTTCATCACCGGACAACTCATAAACTGGACGCTCTCAGACCCCATCCTGCGCATCGTCGTACGTGTCGGCATCGCCTACGGTTCCGACACCCGTCTTGCCGCAAAGCTTCTGCTCCAGGCGGCCACCGACAACCCCAATGTTCTTGCCGACCCCGCGCCCAAGGCCGTCTTCTCGCGCTTCGGAGAGAGTTCGCTTGATTTTGAACTCCGCGTCTTCATCCCCTCGATTGATTACTACTTCCAGGTCAGTAACGACCTTCACATGACGGTAGACGACCTCTTCCGCAAGAACCACATCGAAATCGCCTTCCCGCAACAGGACATCCACGTGCGAAGCGTCGAAGCCCCTGCTCCGCCATTCACGGGCACGGATGTCGTCCAGCAGCCCCCCGGCAAAAGGGTCAGACCTGATATGCCGGATGGTTCGGAAAAGCCGAAGTCGTAAAAGGCTTCCGCCTGCCTTGCGTGTGAGCCGTGCGGCTCGCTTAGTGTGATGGCGCTTCTTCCAATGGCGAGGGTATCGTAGTCTCTGCTCCCGGTTCCGCCGGAGCCTCAATCGCGCTTGCCGGTTGGCCGTCTCCGTGACCGCCCGCCACCCCCCTGTTCGGCATGAACGGCATCAGCAGGATCACCGCCACGATCGACACAGCCGTCGCGATGCCTCCAGCCACCGCCCCCACCTTGAACCACTCCCAGAAACGTATGTGTTCATGGTAGCGTTTCTCAAGCATCCCGAGCGCCACGATATTCGCAGTTGAACCTATCATCGTGATATTGCCGCCGTAGCACGCCCCGAAAAGAAGCGCCCACCAGAGCGGTTCGGCGTGATAGCCGTTTGCCGCAAGGCTTTTGACGACCGGCACAAAAGCCGCCACGAAGACCACGTTGTCCACAAAAGCCGACCCGACGGCCGATATCACTGCAACTGCCACCACAAGCATCGGCAACTGCCCGTGAAACACCTTCGCGAAGCCCGCCGCCATCCTCGCCGTGAACCCCGTGTGCTCCAGCGTCCCCGCCACCGCAAAAAGCAGCATAAAGAACGTCAGCGTCCACCAGTCCACCTCGACCTCGACGTAGTGGCGCGCCCTGTGCCTGCGCACGATCATTATTATCCCGGCGCTTATTAGCGGCGCCATGAGCAGTATCGTATTCGGCTTGAGCCCCAGCATCCGTTCGAGCCTGTAATGGATCGCTATCAGCCCCACCGTTCCCACGAGAACCACCAGCCCCTTCCAGGGGCTTACTTCCACAACCGGTCCCAGCCCGAGTTCCTTCTGCCGTCTGAGCTGCAGGTTTTCCTCGAAATGGTGAATCTCTTTGCGATACCACACAATCACCACCACGCATGTCACCAGAAGCGCCACCACCATCACCGGAAACGCCCATATTATGAAGTCTTCAAACGTGAGCCCCGCCTTCGTCCCGATAAATATCCCGACGGGATTGCCGAGCATCGTCCCGGACGATCCGATATTGGTCATCATCACCGATATGATCAGGTACGGCGTCGGGCGAATCTTCAGCGTATCGCATACCTGAAAGATCAGTACCGCCATGAAAATTATGCTCGTTACCTCATCCACCAGGCTCGCCAGAAGCGCCGACACCAGTGCGGTTATCACTACAAACCGCATCCCCGTCATGCTCTTGGCCCCCATGATGAGCTGTATAACCCAGGTGAAAAACCCCAGGTCCCTCAGCGCCCCCACTACAATCATCATCCCGACGAGAAAGAGTATCACCTCAAGTGACGCCGCGTTTACAAATCCTGGGATATCGAGCACGTTCGCTATAAGCAGCGTCGCCACTCCCAGAAACGCGATCGCCAGCCTGAACGTCCAGAAGAAAAGCGTCCCCAGTACGATAATCGCAAACACCGTCACCGATATGACGTGCGCCGACGTGCCTCCGGTTATGTGCGTGAGAATGCCGACAATAGCCCCAAGCGCCAGAAGCAACGCAGCCTTCTTGTACAGGCCGTCGTCGGTCGACATGAACCCGTCTTCGTGAAATTCCATTTCGCCGCCTACTTGCGAAGTACTTTGGTGAGGAAATCGCTGAGCGTTATCACGCCCGCCAGCTTCTTGCCGCCAGTTACCATCACCGCGCGTATCTCGCGCCGCATCAATACCCGCGCCACCTGTATCGCCGGCGCGTCCTGCGGCACGGTTGCATACTCGGTTGACATCACCTCCGCCACCCTGAGAGTCTTCTCGTTCTTCAGGACTTCGACAAAAGGTTCAAACTGGAGTATCGGAGACAGATCTTCAAGCCATAGTATGTATTCCGGAAGCGCCAGCTTCAAAAGCTGCTCTTCATTCATCAGCCCCGCCAGGTCTCCGTCCTCGTCCACGACGGGAATATCGAGCAGGTGATGATACGTGAAAAGGTCGATCGCTTTTTCCAGGTAGTCCGTCGTCTTGAGGCTTTCGTACGTAGTCGACATGATGTCGTGCGCCGTAACGTACTCCGGCAGTGTCGTGTCCCCCCTGCCAAAGACCTCCCAGACTTCCTTTGGCTTGGACAGTTTGACTACCCGCTCAACGAGGTCCTTCTTGGAAAACAGGTTTGCAATCGCCGCCAGCGTCTGCAGGTACAGCCCCGGCTGGCTCACCGGCGTGAGAATCAGCACCACAATATGCGCCAGGCTCTCCCCGCCGCCGCCAAAGTCGATTCCGGATCGCGACGTCGCCACCGCCAGCGTAAGGTCTTTTATATCCTCAAGCCTCGTGTGCGGTATGGCCAGCCCCGCCGCCAGTTGCGTCGAGAGCAGTTGCTCCCGCAGGATGACCGCTTCCACGGTGTCATCACGCCGGGCAATCCTGCCGTCGTCGGCCAGGACTCCTACCAACCGCCTCAGACACTCGTCTCTGTCGACACCCTCCAAGCCGCAGAGGACGTGTTTTTCACTGAAAAACGACGACAGTTTTATGCCGGATGAGTTGCTCAACGTCCATTCCCCCGATATCACTCTGTCCACCGTGCCGTCGGCGTGCCGCCTGTCGCATTCATGGCCGGCTGGTTTCGCCGCGAGAGAGAGTCCGACTATATCACCGTAGCGCCCTTCTGTCAAACCCGCTCCGCATGCCCCGACCAATCGCCCTCCACATCGTCCCTGCATCGCAAATGCGACCTTCCCACCCGCTCTTACCGTTTCTGCAGGCCACGGAGGGCATGTCCCCCCGCGGTTATGCCGGTCCTCCCGCGCCTGGCGATGCCACCGCTCTCAGTGCCTGTTTTCGGCCGGGACACATGAAATCTAAGGTTTCCCGCCCAAAAGTGCGATAAATATGACTTGTGAACCGTTCTTCGGCAATTCCGACGGCGCTTGCGTTGGTTGACGTTATGCAGTGGCTTGATATAATCAAACTGGCCGCATCGAACCGCCCGTGATGCCTTCCGCGTGGTTTGCGTGCGCTGTCTCGCTTCGACAGAGGGTGCTTTTGGAACAGGAAGACAAAACCTCGCGTGTTTCGCCGCCACAGAAACGCTTCGGCGAAGATTTCCCTGTAGAGAGAGTCGCACAGGTCCTCAGTGCCGTTGCAAAGACCACCGGAGTCAAGGTCGGCCTTCTCGACGCCCTCGGCGAGCCGAGTGAGTTTGATCTCACCGGAATGCTTCGCCCGACCGGCCGGGACAGGGCGCTTCCCCTCGATATCGTCAAGAAATCCCACCGCCAGCCGCGTCCCGTGCTTCATGCCATTTCAGGCGGCTCGGCGTCTATCGCAATCCCCTTCGCCCTTGGCCCTGCCACCGGAGGGTTCGTCGCCGCCTGGGGGTTTGCCTTCGCGGCTCCTTCCGAAACGCAGGCCGCCGCTCTCAACGACCGTTTCGCCCTTGGTTCCCCGCTTGACACTTTCACTGTCGCTGACGGTCTCGACCGACTTGACTATGATAGAATCTCCGTACTCACCGACCTGCTCGAATCCGCCGCCGCTCAGATTACCCTTCTCATCAACGGGGGCCTCAGACACGCCTTCCCCGGCGGCGTCTCCGCCCCTATGTCGCAAGCGGTCTTCTCCGCCATCCGAGAACTGCACAAGAATGAAGTCTCGACAGCCGACGTCGCCGAGGCCCGCCGCACAAGCGAACGCCTCCAGGCCATCTACGACAGCACTCAAGACGCCATCCTGATGCTCGACAGGGACTCGAAAATCGTCGCCGCTAACCGCGAGTTCGGCAGGATTTTCGGCACGGACCGCGAGGCCTTTCTCGGCGTTACGGGCACCTGGCTTCGCCGCTGGCTCATCAAAAACGCCAAAGACCCTTCCCGTGTCTCCACCACCGTCGACGAGCTTCTCATGAACTCCCGCGCCGTTCTTGACGACGAGATTGAGCTCCTGAGCCCTCATCACATGATACTCCGCTTCTACAGCGCGCCCGTCACCGACAAGAACGACCAGAATATCGGCCGCCTACTTGTCTTCAGGGATATCACCCAGTTCAGAAAGTCCCGCCACGAGATGATCGGCTCTGTAAAAATGAGCCTCATCGGACGCGTCGCCGCAGGTCTTGCACACGAACTCAATAACATCCTTGCCGGGATGCTCACGTACGCCGACTACGCGCTTGAGGAAGGCGATCCCGAGAAGATTCGCAGCGCCCTCAAAATGAGCATCGCCGCCGCTGAGAGGGCGTCCGAACTCGTCCAGAAGTTTCTCTCCGTCTCCGGCCCCACCGAAAGTAAGCCCCAGGACGTCGACATACACCTCGAACTCGAACGCCTCCTCGACGCCGTCGCCAAGCAGTTCAAGCCCGACAATATCCGCATACACAAGCTCCTCGAAGCCGTCCCCCGTGTCTACGTCGATCCCGTTCAGATACAGCAGGCCTTTCACAATATCCTCGA
>CALMGO010000276.1 GCA_937863625.1 uncultured bacterium | reverse complement strand
TCCTGAGAGGGCGACCTCGACCAGATTCACCTTTACACCGGTGCTGTCGGTCAAAAGGTTGCGGATGACGCCCTCGCGAACCGGCGCCGGCATATCGCCGGGGAGACCGTCAACGATGAACTGTGACGAAACCGATTCGTTTATCGTCGCGTGAATCTCGACGTTGCCTGACCCGTCGTCTTCGATAGTGACGACTTCCTTGTACTCGAAGCATCCCAATGCCGCGCAGAGGGTTATGACCACGAAAAGGAATCGCCACACAGGTTGCCGTCCGGCGTTGTTCATGGATTGCTCCAAAAAAGCCCCCAAACTGTCTCGCGGGTATTCTAAGGCACCTGCAACGCTATTCAAGGCCAAAACCTACCACGCGTAGAGTTCGCCCACTATCTCCTCGAGACAATCCTTGAGCGTCACTATCCCGAGAGCGCGTCCGTCTTTGGCCACAACGCCCATGGGCTGGCGCGCGTCGCGCAGGCTCCTTATGGCGTCCGTGACGTGTACATCAGGGGCGAAAAACACCGCCTGTCGGATGAGTTTGCCCATGTCGAATATACTCGTCTGCTTCAGCCTGCAGTCGTAAATATTTAATATTCCGCGGATGTTTTCCTTTGCTCCCGAGTATACCGGATAGCGCGAGAAACGTGCAATGGCGGAGGTCTCGGCGAATTGTTCAAGTGTTGTGCCCTCGCCTACCGCGACGACTTTTTCCAGCGGCACCATGGCCCTGGCGACCGTCACCCGCTCGCCGCGAAGTATATTGGCGGTGAGTTCCACTTGGTAATTCGACAAAATCCCTTCGCTCTGGCCCTCGCGCAGGTAGTACGCGAGGCGTTCCCTTGTGAAAAGAGGGTCCGAAATCCCGCCGGTGGCGCCGAGCCGGTTGACGAGCCTTGTGACCACGCCGAGCACCGCGCCCGCCGGACGCATGAGCATGATGAGATAACTCAAAGGCCTCGCCGCCGGATACACGAGGATATCGGCGGCCCTTCGCCAGACGTTTTTAGGAGTGGCCTCGACAAAGATAAAGAGAACAACTGCCAGAAGAAGCGTACCGAGACTCTCCGCGCCGGGAATTTCCGCGCGCTCAAACGCAGAAGTCACGATTGCCGTCGTGCAGTAGACCGCGACATTCTGCGCAACGAGTATCCCGGTGAGAAGCTGCTGCGGGCGCGCGATCAGCCGCTCGAGAATCTTTGCGCGCGGGTCGCCCATCGACAGCCGGTAGCGAAGCCTGATGTGGCTCAGCGCGTATATCCCCGTCTCAAACCCCGACACGACCGCCGCCGCCAGCATGGCGATCAACGCCGCGCATACAAGCAGGAGAGTCATTTCACGCCTCCCGAGCCGGCGGAGGGATCTTCGACGAGGCGCGCAGTTACGAATATTATCCTGTGCCGGCGAACCTGTTCGACGCTGAAATGGACGTTGCGGTAGACCACCGAGTCCCCGGCGCGCGGCACCCTCCCCAGAAGCATCACTATAAAGCCGCCCAGCGTCGAGAGCCGCTCATCCTCGACGGGCACGTCAAAGAGTTCGTTCCATTCTTTCAAGGCCAGGTCGCCGGCGAGGCGGTAGCCTCCGTCGGCAAGCTCCTCCACCATCTGTTCGGGGGCCTCGTATTCGTCGCCGATGGGGCCTACTATTTCCTCGGCCAGGTCCGCAAGAGTCACCACCCCGGCCGTGCCCCCGTATTCATCCACGACCACTGCAATCGTGGCGTGAGTCTTCTGAAAGTCGAAAAGAAGAGCCTCGGCTGTCTTGGCCTCCGGCACGAACATGACGGATCTGGTGACTTCGCGGAGCGTCTTTATCGGTGAAAGGAGCGCCTCCTTGACGTAGGCAATTCCCACGACGTTATCGATGTCACCTTCGTAGACTACGATTTTGGTCCTTCTGGTGCGGCGAAATACCTCGATAAGCGCTTCGACGGTTTCGGATGCGTCGCAGCCGATGATGTCGACGCGCGGCGCCATGAGTTCACGCACGCGTGTTTCGTCCAGGCCCATTACTCCTTCTATCATCTCGCCTTCCTGCGGCGGGATGTGCCCCTGGACCCTCGTGGCCTCGACGAGCATCGAGAGCTCTTCGCGCGTTATGCGCCCCGGCGGGCGTATCACTCTCAAGGCCAGGGTCGTGAGCGTGCGCACAAGCGCGCCCACGGCGTATCGGACCGGCCTCAGGAGGGTGTAGACGGCGAAAAGCGGGGCCGACACGAGCCTTGCCACGGGTTCGTTAAAGGAAAGCGCCATAGCCTTGGGCGTAATCTCGCCGAAGACAATAACGAGCACCAGCCCCAGAACCCCCACGAGCCCGGCCGCGGCGTGGCGCCCGCTGTGAGCGAGGCGGTATGCTGCGAGCGTCGTAACGGCGTAGAACGACGTGTTTACGAGGAGGTTACCAAAGAGAATGGTCGTGAGGAGTTCGCGCGGAGTCGAGAGGAGCCTCGCGACGAGCCTGGAGCGGCGGCTTTTGTCCTCGCTCAGGCGCGTGACGGTCTCGCGCTGCAGGCTGAAAAGCGCCGTCTCCGACGAGGAGAAGAAGGCGCTCGCGACCAGAAGCGCCGCCATGAAAGCGAAAAAAACCCATTCACCCATTTAGGTGATTCCCAAGTGCACGAGAATGCGACGCCGAACCCGGCGCGCCAAGGCCATATTAGCGCCGATGACTCCATGCTTCAAGGCAAAACGCCTCGCGCCAAATGAACAAGGCGCACGACCGGAAAGCCATGCGCCTTGAAATATGCTGTGTCTGGGCCCGCGAGACTAACGCTTCGAGAACTGCGTTCCTCTCCTTGCGCCGTGGAGGCCGTATTTTTTGCGTTCCTTCATGCGGCTGTCGCGCGTGAGCAGCCCCGCCTCGCGAAGCGCCGGGAGATTGGCCTCGTCCAGCTTGACCAGCGCCCTGGCGATGCCGAGGGACACCGAGCCGGCCTGGCCGGTGAAACCGCCGCCCTTGGCGTCGGCGATGCAGTCATATATGCCGAGGGTCTTGGTCGCGGTGAAGGGCGCACGGACCTTCTGGCGGTCCTTATCCTCCGTAAAGAATACTTCCATCTCACGGCCGTTTACGAGTATCTTGCCGGTGCCCCTCATGAGTCTCACGCGAGCAACAGACGATTTACGTCGGCCTGTGCCCCACGTGTATTCCTTGGGCTGTGCTGACTCCTGGGCGACTACTGCTTGTTCTGACACCGAGTGCCTCCGTTACTTAATGGCCAATTCCACCGGCTCGGGCTGCTGGGCCGCATGCGGATGATCGACGCCCGCATAGGCCTTGAGCCGCGAGAGCATTTTCTTGCCGAGTATTCCCTTGGGAAGCATGCGCCTGATCGCCTCGCTCAAAACGCGCTCCGGATGCTGCTCGAGAACCGTCGCCACCGGCGTGACGCGCCTGCCGCCGGGATAACCCGTCCAGCGACTGTAGGTCTTCTGTTCCATTTTCTTGCCGGTCAGGCGAATCTTTTCGGCGTTTATAACGACGACAAAGTCGCCGCAATTCTGATTTGGCGTGTACGTCGGGCGGTGCTTGCCCATCAGTACCATGGCAATAGCAACCGCCAGCCGGCCAAGGACCTTGCCCTCGGCGTCTACCAGCACCCAACGCGGTTCCAATGTGTTTTCGTTGGCGAAAAAGGTCTTCATCTCTGAAAATCTCCAACCCAAAGGGGCGGCTCTGCCTGTGAGGTTATGCGCCGCCTGCCCGACGGAAAACAGCAAGTTTACCGGAAACGCCTCTTGTGTCAAGCGTTTTCCGTGGATTTTCCGCCCGGCCCCTTGTCCCGCGGCTCATCCGTGCCCGGAGTATATGCCGCCTCAAAAACCTCGGAAAAGTCGAACCCTTTGGCAAAATCGTCCTGGCTGTCGTTTTCGGTCTTACTCATGAGGCCGGCCTCGACCAGCGCAAAGACGATCCGCCCGAAATCCAGCGATTCGTGGATGCCCCACTGGTTAAAGACCATCCTGCCCATAGCGCCGAAATTGCCGAGGGCATAGTCGCGGATGCCGGACAGGAGTTCCTGGCCGCTGACGTGACGGTGCTCGCCGATGGATTTGAGGGTGTACTCGAGGGCTTCGAAGACGAAAAGGTGTGCATCTATCGTGTAACGGCCCTCTTTGGCCGCTACTGTCTTTACCTTCTCGAGAAATTCGTCCGCTTGAGACATATCACTTGGGGCCGCTTCTGCGCCGTCTGCCGCCTCTGCCGCGGCGGCTGTCGCTGCGGCCCTGGCGGTCGGCGGGTTTAGAGTCGCCCGGCTTGCCGGTGGCGGTTTCGGTGCTCCTTGGTTCGGTGCGTTCCTGTCTGCGGGGGGGCTCCTTTGGGGCGTCAGAGTCATCATCGTCGTTGGCGGAAGCCTGCTGGCCGTCCTGCGGGAGTATCTCGCTTACGGGTACGCGCAGGATATTGGACTCGGGTGTTCTGATGGAGACTATCTGCGCCAGAACGTCTATATCGATTACTTTGCCGGAGGCTTTTCTGGTTTTTATCATGTTGCCGCGCTTGGGGAGTTTGGATTTGAGCTCGCTGTAGACCTTGTCCTCATACCTGAGACAGCACATCAGCCGCCCGCAGACGCCGCTGATCTTGGTAGGGTCGAGGGTGGCCTTCTGGCTTTTTGCCATGCGCATGGTGACGGGTTCGAGGCTTTTCATGAAGGACTTGCAGCAGAGGCACTGCCCGCAGTGGCCGAGTTCGGAGAGGAGTCTCGCCTCGTCGCGGACGCCTATCTGGCGAAGCTCGATACGGGTCTTGTATTCACGGGCGATATCCTTTACCAACTGGCGAAAATCCACCCTGCCGTCGGCCACAAAGTAGAAGATAATCTTCTCGCCGCCGAGGAGATGCTCGCTGTCGACGAGCTTCATCGGGAGGTTAAGTGCCTTTACTCTCTCACGGCAAAACGTCATCTCCTTGGGCGCGGTCTCCTCGCGGATGCGCAGGAGTTCCTGCTCTTCCTGAGGCTCGAGCGCGCGCAGGACTTCGCCGTCGGCCTGTCCGGGGGCGCTCGTCTCGGCTGGAGCACCGGTCTCGGGTGACGCAGCATCGGCCGGCGCAGCGTCCGCGGGGGCGTCCGTCCGGACGTCCGACTCACCCTGGGGCGCATCGCTTTGAGGCGTGTCGCTCTGGACGGCCTCGCCTGCGCAGGAACCGCATCCGGAACCGCCTCCTCCGCACAGGCACACTATCTCTCCGGCCTCGCTGCCGCGTTCGGTCCTGAGAACGACCTTGTCCCCGCGGCGGAGCCCCTCCATGGAAGTGTTAAAAGTGCCGAGAAACCCCATGGCTCCGTATCGCGCAATAACCTTGTAAGTCATTATGACGCCTCTATTTGTGTATTAGCGGACTCGTTGGCTGCGGCAAATGCCCCCACTATGCGCATCGCCACGAGCCGAACATCCGCATACTGCCCAAGTACTATTATCCCGTCGGAGACCTCTTTTTCAAGCGCGCTCAAGGCGTCGAGGCCGACCGCCTCGGCAAAGGAGCTGATTTCGGCGACCATATCGGTATTTGTCCTGACGTCGGATCGCGCTGCCACGCGCATGGCATCGACGACGAAGGACTCAAGGACGGCAAGAAGCGCCCGCGTCTCCTGGCGCTTGTCCTTGAGCGACTTTCGCGCCGGTTTGTCGCCGGAGGCGATGCGCTCGGTGAGTGCGGAGACGTCTTTTCGGGTTGCCCGCATGACAGCGCCTGCGAGCTCCCTTCTTGACACGGCTACCGTGCCGTCGACAAGCTCCAGCGCTGCGCCAAAGCTTCCGTCGGAAAGAACCGCTATCTGGCGGGCGTTTTCCTTATCGACACCCTGCGACGCGAGAAAGTCTTCGACCTCTTCGACGGCAAGCCGCCGAAAGTCCACCCTTCTGCAGCGCGACCTCACCGTCGGCAAAAGCGCGTCAGTGTTTTCCGCGATGAGGATGATAGTCGTATCGTCGGGCGGTTCTTCGAGTGTCTTCAAAAGGGCGTTCTGAGCGCCCACGGTCATCAAGTCGGCGGGGTCGATAATGGCGGCCTTGCGAGAGCCCTCCATCGGACTTTCGTAGAGCCGCCGGGAAATGTCGCGTATCTCTTCGACGGTGATGGAGGCCTTTTGCGCCTGCGGGGCGAGGATGTAGAGGTCGCTGTGCGTGCCTGCGTCAACGCGCCTGCAGGGTCCGCAACTGCCGCAGTACGCCGCCGGTCCGCCTGCGCAAAGAAGCGCTTTCGCTACTTCCCGCGCGGCGGTTGCCTTGCCGACGCCTGCGGGTCCCGAGAACAGAAGTGCGTGCGGCACGCGTCCGCCCGAAAGAGCGGCGCGCAACGCCGCCGTCGCATGCTGTTGGCCTCTTACGCTATCCAATAACACCGGCTACCAGTTTCTTTATCTCTTCGTGCACGACCTTGGGCGGCCGAGCCGCGTCTATGACCTTTATCTTATCGCCGTGCAATCCGGCCAGTTCGAGAAATCCTGCGCGAACTTTTTTCTGAAACTCCACGCCCTTCTTTTCAATGCGGTCGTATTGTTCTTCTGAGACTATACCCGGTCCCTTATCGCGACTCATGGCGATTTCCGGGTCGATATCGAGGATGATCGTCAGGTCCGGCTCGAGGGAGAGGATGGCAAATTTGCCAACCGCCTCGACTGCCTCAAGAGGCATCCCCCCAGCGTACCCCTGGTACGCGAGGCTCGACAGGATAAACCTCTCCGAGATGACGATTTGCCCCTTTTCAAGCGTGGGTCTTATCACCTCTGCCACCAGCTGAGCACGGCTGGCCATGTAAAGGAGCAACTCGCACGGCGCGGTAATCGCCGAACTGCTGTGGTCGAGCAGTATCTCGCGAATCCTCTCGCCGATAGCCGTCCCGCCCGGCTCCCGCACCGGAAGGACGCGCCGCTTCTGCTCGCCGAGGTACTTGGAGAGAAGGTATGCCTGCGTGGATTTGCCGGCGCCGTCGACGCCTTCGAGCACTATGAATTTGCCGGTCGTTTCAGACACGTTATTCCCCGGTCTCTACTATTCCGAGAAGGTCGCCGGGTTTTACGGCGTGGCCTTCCTTGGCGGTTGCCTCGACGAGTTTACCAGAGGCCGGCGCCGTCACGTTAAACGTTGCCTTATCCGTGACTATCTCAACCAAGTCCGCGCCCTCCTCGACCTTTTCGCCCTCGTCAAAATACCAGAACGACAGTGTCCCCTCTTCGGCCTTATCGTCTCCAAGGTCTTCGAGTCTCACCTCAACCTTCATCTCCACCTCCGATTGCCTGAACTTTCTTTCAGCGCCATGCTCCGCGCAACCCTATTATCAGTCCGCCTGCGTCATTCTTCAAGGGGAAGATGAAAAAGCGCCTCAGACGCGTGGTTCCCTCGACCCCGAAAATACCTCGCCTGCATGGTAACTTGACCGCACAAACGGCGCACAAAAAGCCGCGTCAAATCCCATCTGGAGGGCTTTTTTCTCAAGCGCGGCAAATTCCTCCGGCGTCACGAACCGCTCTATCGGCAGATGACCGGCCGAGGGCCTGAGATACTGCCCTGCAGTGACAATCCGCACGCCCGAGTTTCGCAGGTCCGCAAATACCTCTTCGACCTCCGCAATCGTCTCTCCCAGGCCGAGCATCATGCCGCTTTTGGTCGCGGTGGAGGGGCTCAGCTCAGACGCCAGTTTCAACACGTCAAGCGACCTCCGGTAGTCCGCCTGAGGGCGCACCGACGCGTAAAGCCCCGGCACGGTTTCGACATTGTGGTTGAATACGTCCGGCGCTGCGTCGAGCACAGTAGCCACACTCGCGGCAGAGCCGGCAAAATCCGGTACGAGCACTTCAATAGTAGCGGCGGGCGCGGCGGCCCTGACCGCGCGAATCGTCTCGGCAAAGTGCTCCGCCCCTTTGTCATCGATATCGTCCCTGGTGACACTCGTGATGACGACATGGCGAAGATTCATGCGCCGCACAGCCTCGGCCACGCGCTCGGGTTCGTCCGGCTCGAGCGGGAGAGGGGCTTTCTTGTCCACAGCGCAGAAACGGCATGCGCGCGTGCAGTTTGGCCCCATGATGAGAAACGTCGCCGTCCCGCAATGGTAGCATTCGCCGATATTGGGGCACAGCGCGCTCGTGCAGACTGTGTTGAGGTGAAGGTCCGCTATGATGGAGCGCACCTTTGATGCGGATTGTCCCGCAGGGACGCGCTTTTTCATCCACTCGGGAAATCTGGCGCTGAGTCTGTCTCTGGCCATGTTCTAAAGGCTCCCTGCGGGGGCTTTGATATTGCTATTTCGCCGAGCGGCCAGATGTTTCCCGAATGCCGCGGCGATATGACCTTTCACGTCTTCCACAGATACCTTTGCGCCGAGAATCTCGCGTATGCTCGTGACGCGTTCGTTTCGTATGCCGCAGGGCACTATCGAGTCAAACCCGGCCAGGTCGGTCGCGACATTGAGCGCAAATCCGTGAAACGATATCCACCGGGTCACCGCAACGCCTATCGCCGCGACCTTGCCCCGGGCGGTCCAGACGCCTGTTAGCCCCTCGCGGGCGAAACCCTCTATTCCCAATGTATCGAGCACGTCGATGATGACCGATTCGAGAAAGCGAAGGTACTCCCGCACTCCGAGTCCCGCGCGGCGCAGGTCGACTACCGGATATCCCACCAACTGGCCGGGCGCGTGATATGTCACGTCGCCGCCTCGCTCGATGGCGTGCACTTCTATGCCGTGTGACTTCAATTCGTCGGTGGAGAAAAGAACGTGAGACTCCTTCGCGGTGCGCCCGAGCGTGATTACGGGAGGATGCTCGACGAGGAGGAGATAATCACGAGATTCGCCGTTCTTCTTCGCCGCGACGAGGTCCTTCTGGAGGGCGAGCGCTTCAGCGTACGGCATACGCCCGGCGTCGATAATCTCAAAAGGGGCATTATCGGTCATGTCGGCAGGTGTATCGCCTCTCCCTCGAAGTCTTCGAGCGCTTCCTTGAAAGCCTCGGGAAGCGTGGGATGAGCGTGTATGGTTCTGACGACCTCGTCCGCGGTGGCGCCGGACTTCATGGCAAGCGCCGCCTCGGCGATAAGTTCGGAAGCGCCTGCGCCGACGATGTGAACGCCGAGAAGGCGCCCGGTCTTTGAGTCGCCGATTACCTTGACGAGTCCGTCGAGTTCGCCTTCGGCCTGCGCCTTGCCGAGTATCCTGAAGGGGAAGTGTCCCATGCGATAGTCGATACCCTTCTCAACGGCCTCGCGCTCAGTGATGCCGACATTGGCGACCTCGGGGACCAACTGCGGCCAGACGTGGGACGCTTGCTGGGCCGTCTCGGCGTCCGACA
>CALMGO010000275.1 GCA_937863625.1 uncultured bacterium | reverse complement strand
CGATGACTGCGTCGTCAAGCAAACGCAGGTGATAGACGAAGAATCCAACAGGCACAAAGCGAGGGGGCGCCGTCGCTGCTACAGTCCCCCGCCCGGCTATCGTCTCCGATGACGTACTACCTGACTCCGGCTCTCCCGCCTGGGTAAAGTTGTGATCGCCCATATCTGCTGACTTCTCAGTGGCTGAACCGCGGTCGTCGGGTCCAAAGATGTCGAGATTCAGTCGCCGCATAGCATGAGCACCTCCGTAGTGAGTTTCTCGAACGCTCGTGCTGCACGTGAATCCGGGGCATAGACAACGACCGGCAGGCCGTGGCTTGGGGCCTCCTCGGCGCGGACGTCGCGCGGTAGCACTGCATCGAAAACATGTACATTCGTGTTCGCTCTCAGGTACTGCAATGCCTCGGTGTTAGCCCTGGATAGGACGAAGAACTTAGTGGGAAACACTCCGAGGATATGCAGCCGGGGATTGTACGTCTCGCAAACGGATTCGATTATCTCGATCACTTGCCGGTGATTGGCGACGATTAAAAGTGCCGTCCAGCGACAATTAAAAGTACCGTTCTTGACGCGGGTTTCTGTAGCGTCCAAGCACCTTGGAACAGGAGGCTTGGATGCTAACGGACCAGCAGGTGAGGAAGCTTATGAAGCTCGTCAAGACGGAGAAGAGCCTGTCGTCGGCGGCGGCGAAGGCGGGGATGTGCGAGAAGACGGCGCGCAGGTACGTGCGGTCGGGGAAGCTGCCGAGCGAGTCGGCGGCGGAACATGCGTGGAGGACTCGGGTCGACCCGTTCTGGGAGGTCTGGGAGGAGGTCGTGGGGCTGCTCAGGAACAATCCGGGGCTGCAGGCGAAGACGGTGTTCGAGGATCTGCAGCGGCGCTTTCCGGGCCGCTTCGCGGACGGGCAGTTGCGGACGCTGCAGCGGCGGTTGAAGGTGTGGCGGGCGCTGGAAGGACCGGAGCAGGAGGTGTTCTTCGCGCAGGAGCACCGTCCGGGGGAGCTGTGCCAGTCTGACTTCACGCACATGGAGTCGCTGGGGGTGACGGTCGGCGGCCAGCCCTTCGACCATCTGGTGTACCATTTTGTGCTGACGTATTCGAACTGGGAGACGGGGACGGTGTGCTTCTCGGAGAGCTTCGAGAGCCTGTCGGCGGGGCTGGAGGGTGCGCTCTTCGAGCTGGGCGGGGTGCCGCGGGTCCACCAGTCGGACCGTCTGTCGGCGGCGGTGTGCAACCTTCAGTCGCCGCCGGGTTTCACGGACCGCTATGCGGCGCTGCTGCGGCACTACGGCCTGGAAGGCCGGATGATCCAGGCGGCGAAGGCGAACGAGAACGGGGACGTGGAGCAGCGCCACCACCGCTTCAAGGACGCGGTGGACCAGGCGCTGATGCTGCGGGGCAGCCGCGAGTTCTCGACCCGCGAGGCCTATGAGGCGTTCCTCCGCAAGGTGCTCGGGCAGTTGAACGCGGGACGCCGGGAGCGCCTCGCGGAGGAGGTCCCGCTTCTGCACGCGCTTCCCCCGCGGCGCATGGACGGGTTCAAGAGGCTGCGCTGCCGGGTGGGCCAGGGCAGCACGGTGTCTGTCGAGCACAACGTCTACTCGGTGCCGAGCCGGCTCGTCGGCGAGCAGGTGGAGGTGCGCCTGTACGCGGAGCACCTGGAGGTGTGGTGCGCGCAGCGCAAGGTGGAGACGATGGCGCGCCTGCGGGGCCGCAAGGGGCACCGCGTCAACTACCGGCACGTGATCGGCTGGCTCGTGCGCAAGCCTGGCGCCTTCGCGAACTACCGGTACCGGGACGATCTCTTCCCCACGAGCCGCTTCCGCATGGCCCTGGACGAACTCGAGCGGCACAGCCCGCAGCGGGGGCACAGGGAATACCTGAAGATTCTGGAACTGGCGGCCACGGAAAGCGAAACGCTGGTGGACGCGGCGCTGCAGGCGCTGATCGGCGGCGGCCAGGCCATCTCCTTCGAGGTGGTCGAGGCCATGGTGCAGGAGGCCGGCGCGCCGCCGCCGCGGGTCGACGTCTACATCGACGACGTCGATCTGGAGCGCTACGACGCCATGCTCGACGGCTGGGCCTTCGCGCAGGAGGCGGGCCGATGAGCAGGAGACGCAACGACAGCCGCGTGCGCCTGCTGGAGCACCTCAGGGAGCTGCGCCTGCCCGCGATGCGCGCGCAGTGCAGGGAGCTGGCCGAGACGGCCCGGCGCGAAGGCATGGGCTACGAGGAGTACCTGCTGGCCCTGTGCGAGGCCGAAAGCCAGGTGCGCCGCGAGCACCGCGTCGAGCGCCTGCTGCGCGCGTCGCGCCTGCCCGCCGAGAAGAATCTCGCATCGCTCGACCTCGGCCGCTTCGGCCGCAGCGTCGGCCTCCAGGTGCGCACGCTGCTCGAGGGCGGCTTCCTCGACCGCAGGGAGAACGTTCTCGCCTTCGGCAAGCCCGGCAGCGGCAAGACCCACCTGCTCTGCGCCATCGGCCAGGAACTGGTCCAGGCCGGACGGAGCGTCTACTTCACGCCGTGCTTCCAGCTCGTGCAGGACCTGCTGCGGGCCAAGCAGGAGCTGCGGCTCGGAAAGCAGCTCCTGCGGCTCGCCCGCTTCGAGGCGGTCATCGTCGACGACATCGGCTACGTGCAGCAGGACCGCGAGGAGATGGAGGTCCTCTTCACGCTGCTCGCCGAGCGCTACGAGCGGGGCAGCATCCTGCTGAGCAGCAACCTGCCCTTCTCCAAGTGGGAGCGCATCTTCAAGGACCCCATGACCACCGCCGCCGCCGTCGACCGCCTGGTGCACCACAGCGTGGTCCTCGAGCTGAACATCGACAGCTACCGCATGGAGGCGGCGAAGAGGAGGAAGGAAGGAGGGAAATAGCACGATGCAGTAACTGTACTATGCTTGTAGTATCTCCCCCATGGGGGAGATACTACAAGCCGATGCGCCCCGCGGGCCGTTCCCCCGCAACCAGGGGCCTGTGTTACCATGCAGCCGAACGGAACTTCTAATTGTCGTCGACGGGAAAGAATAGTTGTCGCTGGTCACCGCGGTCCACCCAGACGTGTCGCTCATCCTCCTGGTTCTTTCTGAACAGCATCTTCGTTCTCCCACATATTGACTCAGCCAAGGTCCGGCTCAGTGTAAGAGCGGTGGATAACCTTGGCCCGTTTCAGAAAAGTGCGCTTATGGTTTGCTTAGCCAGCGCCGGTACCTGGCCAGTTCACCTGCGTATGTGAGCAGCACTGGCGATGTGTAATCGGCAAACCGCCAAGGCGTGTCTGGGTCGAGTACTTCACAGCCCATGTGCCTAAGACGCCTCAGGAGCAACTGTGTGATCGCCACCTTCTCCTGCCAATTGAGAACTTCCACGTTGGACCTGATCACCCAATTGAGATGCTTCCTCCGCTCTTCCTGTTTCACAGCGTCCAGAAGGAAATCGCGCAGAAGGGCAATGCCCACTTCTCCTTGGCCCTGCGAATCCACCCAGGCAGCTTCGTAACCTCTGCCGCTTAGGCTCTGATAATGTCGCTGCAGGAGAGACAACACTTCCATTTCTGATTGACGGTCCGTTAGTCTCCGGGGGACACGCAGACCACGGCCGTAGAGGAATTGGAGATACGAGCCCAGACGACGAAGCAGGTCTTCTGCTTGTGAGCATGCTTCGGCCGTAGCTTCGCGGCGCGAGAATTCCCGTTCGGCCCTTTCCAGTGGCGCATCAATCGTTCTGCAAAGGTCATCTTCGTCCAACAGGGCCAGAGTGCGATCCAGAATCTGCCTGAATCTCTTGGAGCTAGAGGGTGTCGAAGACATAGTCACCTTCCTCCTCTTCGACCGGCGGAGTAGCCGCTCGTGGACTCTTCCGATGCTCAAACAGAGCGGCTCTATCTGACGTTTCGGAGGCCCGGCAATAGTACTTCTCGTGGGAAAGGGCAATAGCCCGGTTGCGGATGTCGTCCTTCACTGCGGCGGGGCGTTCCGCTGTGGTGACGCGCACCCATTCGGCCCCTATGCGGGCGAGGGCGTCACCCGGCTGGAACGAAAGCAAATCCTGCGGAGAGAACTCTGCACCGTGCATGCGGAGCAACCGCTCTGCATCCTTGTACAACACGCCGAAAATCACCGTAAATCCTGTCGTGCCCAAGGCATCGATGTCTTCGGGTCTCCACTGGCTGAGAAACTGATGGGCCAAGGTAAGGCCTACACGATGCTTGCGTGTCTGTGCAATGATGTCGGTCATAGTCCCGGCTATGAATCGGTGCGCCTCGTCGGCGTATACATTGAACTGCTTTCGCGATTCCTCAGGCGTGTCACTACGGCTCAATGCGGCCAGGTATATGCAGGACATGATGAAAGTCCCGAGGATGTTTCTGGCGTCGTCACCGATCCCGGACAAATCAGCAAGAAACACGTAGCCTTTGTCCATAATAGTCCTGAAATCAATCTTGCTGAGGGGCTGCGACAGCATCCGGCCAACACCACGGGGCGCCATGAGCTTGCCAAGCTTGTTGAGGGCGGGCTGA
>CALMGO010000274.1 GCA_937863625.1 uncultured bacterium | reverse complement strand
CTCGCGCACCTACGCTGACGCGCAACCCGGCGATATCATTGCTGTGGTCGGCAGTGCCGGACTTCTCGAAATATCCGCCGTCAACGACAGTGCCTCCGAACGCCTTCATACGTGTCGCACCGCTTCCGCAGTGGTCACCTTGTTTCACCATTCCTGAGAGTTGCCTCCTTCTTCAATCACCATTATGCTTGTCGAAATCGCAACGCCCCCAACAATAGCGCCTTCAGATGTAACATCGGCCACGCCATGCCTTATGGCCGCGCCAATGCCACAGCCAAGCACCCTCACGACAGTGTCTACTCACACTCTTTCGGCCGACTTTGCATTCATGGTGTATATTACACTGACGACAGCATTGCCTCGGGAGGGGCGCGTTTCCCCCGAAAAGATAGGGGTATTCCGATATGAAAAACAGACGAGGCAGGCAGAACGGCGTCGCGCTGCTCGTCGCGACCGTCGCAGTCATCAGCATGATCGGCCTTATGCTCGGACTCTTCTACACCTCGATGGCCGACCATAAGCAGTCACAGGTAAATCAGGCCATGATTGCCGCCACCGCCCTGGCCGAAGGCGCCACCGAGCAAGGCACCAGGGAACTTCTCGAAGCCTCAGTAAGTTCGCTGGCCATGCCCACAGGCGGCACATTCACAGTGAACGGTCAGACTGCCGTCTATACCATCGCCAAGAGGGGCGACGTCGTAGTCGGCGCAGCTATCGAAGGAATTAAGTCCTTCCAGCAGCAGTATCTCATCACTTCCGACGCCGACTCCAACGGTATGCACAAACGCGTTCAAAAACTCGTCACCGTGACGAGCATACCTCTCTTTCAGTTCGCCATCTTCTACGACAAGGACCTCGAAATTCTTCCGGGACCAAGCCTCACCATCAACGGCCCTGTCCATACCAATGGCGACATGTACCTCGGCACCGGCAGCGTGCTCACTCTCAACACTGACTACGTCCGCGCGGTGGGACACATGTATCGCAGGCGTAATGACAACGACGCCCCCACCGATGGCATAGTCAACATCAAAGTCTGGGGTGCGAACAAAACCGAGAAAATGGAAACGAAGAAGAATTTGACGATCGGCTCCATAAGCGGCTTTGACTCCGACTTCCTTGGATACGACTCCAACGGAGACGGCGATTTTGATGAAAAGAAGGACGTCGCAAGTTGGACCATCGGCGCCCTCGACATTTGGCAAGGTACCGTGAGAAGCGCTGAGCACGGTGCGATAGAAATCCCGGCCCCAAAGATCGAGACTATCAAGGCCTTCGTACCGACCGCCCCAGGCACCGGTGATTACATCTATGATCCCGTAACCGACAAGTACGTTGCGGTAGCACCCGGCACAGGCGATCACGACGAAGGTTACTACCATGACCGCGCCTCGCTGACCGTTGTCGATAACAAGGTATATCAGGAAGACGGCGCCGAAATCACCGTGTGGCCGGACGTTGACGGTGATGGCACTCCCGACAGCCCGATCAGCGAGAGTTCTTTCTATGACGCTCGTGAGGAAAAATACGTCACGGTCACCAATATCGATCTCAGCATACTCGGCAAGTCCGGATATTGGCCGTCCAACGGCCTCCTCTATGCGTACCGCTCCGATGCAACCGTCGCCCAGCCGAATGGGATTCGCCTCACAAGCGCCGACGCGCTTGCGGGCCCGCTGACAGTCGCCTCCGAGGACCCGGTCTATACGCTCGGAGACTACAATGTCGGTGACAAGGTATCGCCCAAGCAGCCCGCGGCGATAATGACCGACGCGTTCAACGTCCTCTCGAGCTCCTGGGATGACTCCAAGGTGCCCGGCGAAGCGCTCCACCATGCACATCCGACAGACCTCAATGTCGCCATAATGACCGGCACTCATCCAACTACTGACGGCTCCTACAACGGCGGCTTTGAGAACCTCCCACGCTTCCACGAGGAATGGGCCGGATCTCCCGCGGAGATTCGCGGCTCATTTGTCTACGCCTGGGACAGCGAAATCGCAAAGGGCAAGTGGGCCTACGGCGACGACAGATACACAGCCCTGAGTCGCGACTGGGACTATGACAAGGACCTTGACGACCCCGATAACCTGCCTCCCTTTACTCCGACCGTGTCCACCCTCAAACGAGTGCTATGGATAAGCAGATGATAATGCCAATTGACTTGACTGTCGTCCGCCGCGTCGGCCCGCTCGGCTCCAGGCGCCGTTCCCGCTGTGCCTTTAC
>CALMGO010000273.1 GCA_937863625.1 uncultured bacterium | reverse complement strand
GTACGCATCGAAAACGGTTCTCTCAAGTGCGGCACCATTGACGAAGCCCCCGCCGTTGGAATATGCGGCACCGGCCTCATCGACGCGGTGGCCTGTCTGCTTGACGCCGGGCTTCTCGAAGAGACCGGACGTCTCCTCGACGCCTCCGACGCAGCCGACGTCTCCGACGACCTCAAGAGTCGCCTCGTCCGCGACGACGGCGCCGTGCGCTTCGTCCTCGCGCGAAAGGTCGACGGAGCCTCCCGTGACGTATCGCTCACACAGCGCGATATCCGCGAGCTCCAGCTTGCCAAGGCCGCCATCGCCGCCGGCATCCGGATACTTGGCAAGGAATATGGCGCCGCGCTCGACGACCTCGAAGAGGTCCTGCTCGCCGGCGCATTCGGCAACTACATCACAAAGGAATCCGCCCTCCGAATCGGACTCCTGCCCCCCGTCGCCCCCGGCAAAATCACTCAGATCGGCAACGCCGCCGGCACCGGCGCCAAACTCATCGCCCTTGACGCCGCCCTTCTCGCCGAGGCCGATTCCCTGTCGCTTAAGGCCCGATATGTCGAACTTGCCGGCCGCTCCGATTTTCTCGGCATCTTTTCCGAGGAAATGCTCTTCCCCACCGCCTGAGACGCCCGTCTTGTCCTAAAGTAACGTCGCGCCCCTGCCGATACTCCCTTTGCGCAAGGAGGCGCTTATATGCAAGGTAAGGCTGCCTGTATCCTCATTATCGCCGGCGGGTCGCGTCCCGACCTGCACGAATGTCTTCTTTCCCTCTGCGAGTCCGACTACATTCCCAGCCGCACCGTCATCGTTGACAATTCCCCCGATGGGCTCAAGGACTCCATAGCCCTTGCGTTCCCTCGGGTTCATACGCTTCGCCCGGCAAAGAGGCTGACTTTCGCACAGGCCGCCAATCTCGGCATCACCGAGGCCCTCGACAAAGGCGAAAGCCTCATCTTTCTCTTGAACGACGATGTGACCATTCATTCGAAGACGCTTTCACTCCTTGCCTCCGCCGAAGACTCACAGGGGCCCGGGGTCTTTGCCCCTGAGATATGGCCGTACCAGGGCGGCTTGAAGCGCACCCGATTTGCTATCGACTGGGAAAAGCGTCTCATCACCCGCATCCCCGTCGCCCTCAACGGCCCCCTGACCCCTATCGATTACGCCGAGGCGTCCGCCGTTCTGATTTCCGCCGCCGTGTTCGAGAAAATCGGCCTCCTCGATGAGGACTTCGGTTTCTACTACGAAGACGCCGACTTTTCGCTGCGCGCCGCCGAGGCCGGATTCCCCGTCCTCGAGGTCGAAGGCGCTCGTGCCTGGCACAAAGGCTCCGTATCCGCCGGTAGGGGCCTCTCGCCTTTCAAGGCCTACTACCGCGCCCGAAATACGCTCAAGTTCGCCATGAAATACCGCCACCGCGCACATCTCGCCGCTGTTGCCGCGTATCATTTCGGTGGATTCGTTCTGCCCGAGATGGCCCGTTCCGCTTCCCGTGCCGTTCTCGGTAGCCGCACCGACGCTGAGAGGTTCTCCGCCATCGCAAAAGGCACCTGGGCGCTCATGAGCGGCAATGGGCGTTTCTACCTGCCGCAATGGTCGCCCACGGTTGATGAGGAGATAAGCCGCATCCCGCTCTTGCATCAGGCCTGACGCCGCGCGTCTTCGTCCGTTCTTGCCCCGTGCCTCCTTGATTTCCACCCGTCTCGCATGTAGCATGGCCGGTGTGACTTTCACTCGACGCCGCACGTTCGTCTCGAAAGGGGAGAGATATGGATTTCTTTCAGACCGTAAGCAGCCGCTACAGTGTCCGCGCATACCAGGACAAGCCCGTCGAAGATGACAAACTCCAGCGCATCATCGAGGCCGCCCGCCTTGCCCCCTCCGCGTCAAACCGCCAGGAATGGCGCTTCGTCGTGGTTCGTGACCCCGAAAAAAGAAAGGCTCTCGCCAAAATCGCACACGATCAGCAGTTTGTCGGACAGGCCCCGCTTGTCATAGCCGCATGCGCCGTTACAGACGGTCATGTGATGTCATGTGGACAGGAGTGTTACCCCATTGATGTGGCCATAGCGCTCGAGCATATCTCGCTTGCCGCCACGGCGTTGGGACTCGGCACCTGTTGGATAGGTGCATTTGACGAAGAGCCCGCCAGGGAGCTTCTCGCCATACCGCCCGACGTTAGAATCGTTCAGTTAATGCCGCTTGGCTACCCCGCCGACAAAATCCGTCCCAAGACCCGCCTGCATAGCGAAGAGATCCTTATGTTCGACCAGTGGCGGGACTGACCGCCGTCACTTGGCCTGCGGCTCTTTTGCAGTCGCAGGCTCAAGATTCTCTTTGAGAAAAGCAGTCAGCGGCCCGTCTATCGCAACCCTGCCGAACATCTTCGTGCCGTGAAGGTTCCCGTCGAAAACGAGAATGACTTCTTCGCCCGCGCTCGCCTCCGCCAACCCGCGGATTGATTTGGCCGCCTGCGCATCTTCCCGCGATGCCGCCAGGAGCATCGGTCTCGCGCCGTACTCCTTCGCCCTCGCCAGCGCCTTGATGCCCTTGTATGTTATCCCCGGAGACAGTAGCCCAATGCACTTTATCCCGCTGTCGCCCGTCGCATACTCCAGCGCGACGTTCGCACCGATGTCCGCGCCCACTATCGCAATCCTGTCGCCGTCTATATCCTCCCGCGCGCGAAGCCACTTCACCGCCGCCTCCGTATCGCGCGTCATTTCGCCGAAACCCTCCTCGCCGAACTGCCCCGTGCGTTTGCCCTTCTCATCCATCAGGAGTGTCTCTCCGTGTCCCCTGAGATCGATGGCGAGAATTGCATAGCCCGTCGGCTCCGAGAGGTATTTCTCCGTGATGCTGTTCCAATCCTCCTTGCTGCCTCCGAACCTGTGGAGTAGCACCACCGCAGCTGTCTTTTCTCCGCGCCCCTTGACGAAGTACCCCGCCACCTTCGCGCCGTCCGCCGTGACGAGAGTTACTGCTTCTTTGCCTGTCTCCCCCGCGTAGCACAAAGCGCCCACGAGCACAGCCGCCGCCGTCAAGACTCCCCGCATCTGACCTGCCCCTTTCATTTGCCGCCCAGTTCCAAAAGCATCTGCCTTGCTTCCCGGCCTTCCTGGCTTGTCTGGTATTCACTCACTATTTTACCAACCGCCCCTCGCGCCGCCTCGCGATTTCCCGCCGATTGCAGGATCCTTGCCGACATGATAAGCGCCCTCGGCGCGTACGCGCTTCCGGGCGATACCGACACTATGGCGCCCAGTTCGCCCAACGCGCGCGCGTCTCGTCCTTGGCCGTGATATGCCTGCGCCCTCAGGTACGACGAATAGCCTTCGAGTTTCTCAAGCGGCTTTTCCCAGTCCCACCGGTCGATCTCTTCGAGTGCTTTCTTGTAGTCATACCTCCGGATGTAGTCCTCCGCGGCAAACGCCATGGCGCCGCCCAGCGCCGTCTCCTGGATGCCCGTTCGCCCCAGCGGTATTTCCTCCGCGGCCGTAAGCGCGTTAAGAGCCTTTTCCGCGTCCCCCTGATACCTTGCCGCGTCGCCTGCTGCGATAAAGAGCCGTCGCTTCGACAAATCGTCTTTGACTCCCGCCAGCGCCGATAACGCGACCTCCTCTGCCTTGCCCGCCTCGCCTCTTTCGAGAAATATCTCCGCGAGCGACGCCGCCGGCGCCGTCCGTGACGCGTCGTCCCCGGCCGCCTTGTATGCCGCGCCGAGCGCCGACAGGACGGCTGCGTCCGCCGAGAGCCGCTTTGCCCCGGCCGCCTCCATAAGCGTCGCCGATGCAAAAGACACGTCGCCTGCCGTCGCCTCCCGGCATGACACGAGCGCCAGCGCCGCCCGCTTTATGAAATCGTACGTTCCCTGCTCCCTCGCAAATCTGAGCATGTTCACGAGCGATCCGCGGTCGAGTTTCTCGACCTCGTACCGGCTTATCGCGCTCGCATATGTGGCGATGTCGTCGATTTCTACGCTCGTCTGCCGGCCCCAATGTTGATGCACGTGAACCCGCTGTGTTACTTCCGGGGCGTTGCTTTCCGTGCCCAGCCTCATCCTGACCGGGTACACCCCCTCGGCCAGGTATATGTGAGTAGCCGAAGCGCCGCGTCCGTAGTTCCCGTCGCCGAAATCCCAGTACACAAGGTTCGTCGGTATCCCTGAAGTCGTGCTCGTGAATGTTATCTTGACCGCATACAATTCCTCATCCGTCACGAG